>JAXHVQ010000153.1:0-13666 GCA_034189065.1 Cyanobacteriota bacterium | reverse complement strand
TTAAAAAGAGAAGCCGTCAGCGAGGTAATTCTCTTCAACAATTTAAATTGAACTCAGCATCTATAGACGTAGAAGTACAAAATAATTTTCTTTTTGACGTTTAATTAAGCCCACCTACTTATCAGCAAAAAGGAGCTGAAGCTGTTAGTTGGGGAACCCTGGATGCTGCGACATTTGAGTACATTCTCAAGGCGGTTGCTTTCACGTCGCTGACTGACGATCTCGAGCTACAGTTTTCAAACCGACACTACACTTCAGAGGCGTTGCAAGTCATCCAGCTCGGGCGCGCGGCAGCTCGCGAGCTCCACTGGGATGTCGTCGGCACAGAAGCGATGTTACTGGGACTCTTAGCTGAAGGTACCAGCGCCGCCTTCCGAGTCCTGACGACAGCAGGGCTTACCTTTGAGAGCGTGCGACAACACATTGTACCGTTGCTGGGTTCGCGTCCCGTCCCTCCCGTCGGGCCCGTACCCAGCAGCCTTCCCTTTGCGCCCCGGGCGAAACGAGTCCTCGAACTGGCGCGCGAGCAAGGGGAACAGTTGAGGCAGTCTCGCGTCGCACCGGAGCATTTGTTGCTCGGCATCTTGAAAGAAGATAAGGAAACGCCCGCCCAGTATACCGGGGTAGCTGTTTATGTGTTAAGAGAGAAATGCAATCTCGATTTAGCGCATCTGGAGCAGCAGTTACGAGAAGTAATACAGCGCTTTTCGCGTGAGTGAGGTACAGTTTTCGTCTTCAAGTCCCCCTTATTAAGGGGGATTTAGGGGGATCGAAGTGTACCTCATCCAAATGAAAAGTGCTATATCCTAATGTTACGCGAGGAGGCGATCGCATCGTTGCCAACAAGCCATTTCTCGAATCGCCAATTTTCACTCGAGAAATCCTTGCTGTTTGAGCAGCCCTTTTACATCATTTTCCAGTGCTTGAAAAGCCGATAAAGTATGGAGAGGGGAAAAATCGTTAATGAGTTGGGCAACTCGTTGAATTTTCTCCCTTTCCTTCGATTTAAATTTTTTAAGTCTGCCTCCTGTTAAACCGCTGGCATCGCGTAGAAGTTGACATAAGTATTGTTTGGGGTCTGGGAGTTGTTCGACTTTCTTCAGGCTTGGTAAACTTAAAGGCTGTCTTCTGCTAGGATTGTCCGCTGCTCTTCGGATTGCCGCCTCATCAAATAGTAACCAAGCTTCCATCATCCGCACTGGAATAACACAAATATAAGGAATCGCTATAGGAGGGGCAATTCCCTTGATTGCTTTTTGGATTTCATTAACGCGATTTTGTCTAGGCTCTTTTTCAGCATCTCGATGTATAAACAAAAGATCGCAGGGATAAAGTTCCAAGCTTTTGCTAATTCGCTCTGAAAAAGATTTCGGTTTAATCCTCAACCGCGATAGATCCGCCCACTCTGATTGAATTGCACAATCTGCCCCGCACTCCTGCAATAACCAGTTAAGAATATAAATCAAAGCTTTGTCTGAAGTTCCATCCGTTAGCAGAGTATATTTCAGTTCTTTCATACTCATTAACATTCAGGAAACCCTGGGATTAAGAGTTGCATATCTTCTCGATCGACAACTCTACGTTTTTTCTTCTGCGTTCCTTTAGTTGATTTAAGAGCGGCAGTCGCTCCATTAGCATCTTCTGAATCTTGAGAAGCGACTGGATTGAGGTAAGATAAAAGTTTTCCTTTAGAAACGATATTGACGCTTTTGGGAGCGGGGTCTTTCAATTGTCTCCAGGTATTGGGCAAACAACTAAAACATACCCGTTTAAATCGTCGTCCCGAACTTATAGTTTCCTTAAGCTCTGCAACTAATAAACTGTCATCGGGAACTTGTTGTACGACGGCTGGAGAATGAGTGTTAATAATGACTTGCCGCAAGGGGTTATCTGCACTTACAGGTTCGTCCGCATCAGTTGCAATATCTTGAAGAAGTTCTAATATTTTAGGAATGCGTTCTGGATGAATTCCATTTTCGGGTTCTTCTAAACATAAAACTCCAGAAGATTTCGGGTCAATTTCTAAAACGGTTAATGCTAAAAAGCGCATCGTTCCATCAGAAAGCGATCGTGCTGGATGAATTGTCCCATCTCTATTTTTAACCATGAGGGTTAGAAGTTCGCGGCGCTCGTCCTTATCCACCCCGACTTCTTCTACATCATCTAGTAATTCTGCTAAGCGATTGGCAACTTTAGCATACACTTGTGCTTCTATTTCTTTTTCGGTTCGACCATTTAAGTCTTGTTTTTTTTCCGCTCGCGCCAAATGGTATAATGTTGCCGCTAAATGAGAGCCATCTGTTCCCAGTTTAGGAGAAGCTGTAAATTCATCGGGTTGCCTTAATGCTGAAGGTTCGAGCTGAAGAAGTTGCCAAGATTGCATTTCTCTTCTGGCTAATAATGCAGTGGGACTTTCAGCCGCGTTGGTTGCAGAAAGTACAGTTCGAGGAAGATCGACGGCAGAGCGAGCCAAAGGTCTCCCTTTGCTTCCTCCATCTTGATGCAATTTAATGACTCTATTTTCTCCCTCACCTTCAGTGGAAATAAAGGGAGGAACCCGCCTTCCTTTTACGGCAGATTTTCGCCAAGTATTTACTGTGTGCTTGAATAATAGATGTTGATTTGCGTCACCTTGATTAATGTGAACTAATTCTTCTTCTAGGAGTTCCAATGTTCCCAGAGAGCGAAGGGTGTTGTCTTCTCGATAAGCCAATTTAATGGTATAGCACAGGAACGTAATTGTTGCTTTGGCAGTCTGACCTAGATCGTCAACTCCCTCTTCCGGTACAATCATTTCAGCAACAAAAGACATTTCAGGATCGTAAGTATCGCCAATACGATGAAAAAGACTGCGGATATCGCTCGTTCTTCCTCCTTCGTCACGCACGGCTAAAGCCGCTTCAATGAGAGGAAGATCGGCAAGAGCAGACAAAAACTGAATGGCATCGAATAAATTCGATTTACCCACTCCATTGGCACCGGCTACACAAGTAAAAGGGGCGAAGCGAACATCGACATCGACAAGATTTTTAAACCCAGAGACTTTCAAGCGAGTTAACATGATTTTCCTATTGTGCTGCGAATAAAGCGCAACTTACTTCATATCGTACCCAAATAAATTTGCATCGACTTCCTGCAAGTTTAAATCCCCCAATCCATACTCTTCCCAACGGCGTTCTACCATCGCGGCAATATCGGGGTCGGACTCCAATACTTCGCCCCACTGGTGGTCGGTTTCGGGAGGAATTTTTGTTGTCGCATCGATTCCCATGCGTCCGCCTAAACCAATCTTTTCGCTGGCAAAGTCGAGGCTATCAAAGGGAGTGTTGGGAAGAATAAACACATCCCTCGAAGGGTCAACTTTGGAACTAATCGCCCAAACCACTTGACGCGGGTCGCGAATGTTAATACTCTTATCGACGACGATGACAAATTTGGTGTAGGTAAATTGGGGTAAGGCACTCCAAAAGGCTAAGGCTGCCCGCCTTGCTTGGCCGGGATAGGCTTTATCAATGGAAATAATAGCTGCTTTATAACTTAAAGCTTCCATTGGTAGGAAGAAGTCCACGATTTCGCTGACTTGCTGGCGGAGAATGGGGGTATAAATGCGGTTTAACGCGATCGCCATCATTGCTTCTTCTTTGGGAGGACGACCGCTAAACGTGGTAAGGTATACGGGATCGTTGCGGTGAGTCATGCAGTGGAAGCGAATCAAAGGTGAATCTTCTACGCCGCCGTAGTAGCCCATATGATCGCCACAGGGCCCGTCGGGTAGCATTTCGCCGGGGGTAATGGTTCCTTCGAGGACGAATTCGGAGTCGGCAGGAACTTGGAGATTGACGGTTTTACACTTGGCCAATTGTACCCCAGAACCGCCGTAGAGTCCGGCAAACAGCCATTCGGAAAGATCGACGGGGATGGGGGTAGCTGCTGCCATGATAATGAGGGGATCGACTCCTAACGCGATCGCAATCTCCAATTTCTTCCCATTCTCCGCTGCTTTGCGCAAGTGTCTCGCCCCGCCGCGTACCGACAGCCAATGGACGGTCATGGTATTGTGGGATTGCAGTTGTAGGCGGTATACTCCCACGTTGGGCGTTCCGGTTTCGCAATCTTTGGTAATCACAAGTCCCAGGGTTACGATTTTGCCCGCGTCGCCGGGATAAGGACGAATGAGGGGAAGTTTATTTAAATCGAGATCGTCTCCTTGGACGACGACTTGCTGACACGCTGGAAAAAAGTCGCGTCCGGGTTTTGCTTTAACGACATCAAATAGCACTTTGCCGAAATCGACAACTTGGGACAGTTTTTTTGGCGGTTTGGGTTGTTGCAACATCGCCAACTTTTTCCCCAATTCTTCCAATTCCTGCGGGCGTTCCATGTTCATCGCCCAACAGATGCGTTCTACGGTTCCCATCAAATTCACCGCGACGGGAAAAGATGCGCCTTTGACATTTTCAAAGAGTAAGGCAGGGCCCCCTGCTTGTAGCATTCGGTTGGAAATTTCGGCAATTTCTAGGTCGGAATCAACGAGGGCGCTAATTTTGCGCAGTTGTCCCCGTTGTTCGAGTTGTTGAATGAATCCTCGCAGATCGCGTGCCATTGCTTTAAGATTTATGAAACTTTCTTTATATTGTAGAGGTTTTATCCGTTAGAAGTTATGGCGAGGTTCAATAGATTGCGAACAAGTATTTTTTTTGGCGCTAGATTTTCTTGCCTTTTTATGCTATATTTTAAATAATGGAAATATTGACGAAAATAAGAAAATGGACATATTTTCATTATTAAGAATACAATAACAGAAATCTCGCCTAAAGCCAAGCCCTTATTTTAAAAAAAATCCCCTACTAAGTCGAAGAGCAATCGAAAGAATTGGAAGTTCGCGCCCAAATTAAAGCGAATACAATAACTTACGCGAATACTAAATAAAACTAACTATAACCCACTTACGTCACTTTCGGAAAACAAATGCCGATCGCGCTCCCTTCGGAGACTGAGTAGCAGCACGCTAGTTCCCTCTCAAATAAAGGATGGGTGGAGATTTTCCGACTCAATTTCTATAAATTTGTAGACTTTTCCATTTTACGATCGCCTCTATCCCCGGTACTTTAAGCATTCTAGCTCCTATCAGCTAACAGCGCAAAACTTAGAGTGACGTAAGTGCGATAAGAGCGTCAGTTTGCTGCATCGGAATGTGAGGAGACTTCAAATAACGGCGGACATCCACTAGCTGACTTCAGCGTTATTGATGAAAAACAATCTCTGTTATGGTTAGTTGCTCCTTGTTAACCTTAACCCGAGCGCCTCCTCCCCTAACCCTAGCCTCTGGCAGAAACGTGAAAACCCAATTAGATTCCCCTTCCTCAACGATCGTTTTGTAGGTATAGGAATCTGAAAGCTCGTCTTTAACAGCCCCCCAAGCCAACCGACAGGCTTTTTCCAACGGAGTTAAGGCGACTATTTCTTGCCTTATTGTTCGATTTTCCACTTGACTAGAATTGAGAACACAACTCATCGCTCTCGATTCAATTACCATGTATAGCCCGATCCAACAAAGAGGGTTAAGCGAAAACTCGAAAACTATTTCCACTTTTTTCAACCTCCGAGAAAAATAATTGAGAGCGAAGGCTTGGTATTTGATGACCTACGTCAAATAAGTCTCTCGCTATTTGCGAAAGAATAATAAGCTATCCTCCAATCAGAACGTTGGTACAGCCAGAGACAATGACTCCCCCATGTACGGTCTTGTCTCCAATCCGTGCGGCTGGCTGACCGTTAATTAGAACGGTAGCCGAACCCGATGCGATCGCGTCCGGCGGTCCGGTACAGGTCGCTTTATCTCCAACCCGCGCGGCTGGCATCCCACCAATGAAGACATTGGGCGATCCCGATGGGATAATCGGTCCGCCAACATGGGGTTTAGAGCCGTCTGTCATTGGACAAGTGTGCATATCGCCCACGCGCGCTGCTGGTTTCATAGACTTGACCTTTCAGAAATTCCTAACTACGGATTATACAACTAGCAACGATCTCAAGCAGAGATGGCGATCGCGTCTGCAATGCGAAAAACCTCGGCTAAAACTTGGTTGGAAAACAAAAAGCCTTCAGGATCGCTCAACCGCAGGCGATTCTCCTTCACCTCCACCCAGGCGCGATGTCGTTCCAAACCCGACACAATTGCTTCTACCGCCCCTTCCCCAAAACGCTCTCCCATCTCCCCCAAACTCACCCCTTCCGCCAACCGCAACCCCAACATCAGCGTTTCGCACAGGCGATCGCGCGCGCCCGTCACCGAACCCTCAACCGCGCATCCCCCCTCAACCCAAGCAAAATATTCCTTCCGAGTGCGCGCCCGAGCAAACCTGCGTCCCTCCACATAACTCGCCGCTCCCATGCCAAACCCCAAATAGGGGCGATTTTCCCAATAAACGCGATTGTGACGGCATTGAAACCCTTTTTGTGCGTAATTAGAAATTTCGTAATGTTCGTATCCCGCCGATCTCAGCCGTTCGCTCCCCAGGCGATACATCTGTGCGGCGGTTTCGTCGTCGGGGAGCGGTTTTTCTCCGGGGGAAAACTGCTTGCCAAAGGCAGTAACCGGTTCTAGAACCAGATCGTAGCACGAGAGATGCTGGGGGGAAAGGGCGATCGCCTCTTCCAAAGACTCCTCCCATTGCGCCAGGGTTTGTTCGGGCAACCCCGAAATTAAATCCAAACTAATATTGACAATTTCCCCGCGATGTAGTGCGTCAAACGCCTCAAAAATATCGCGCGCGCGGTGAGTTCTGCCGCATCGTTGCAATAGCTCGTCCTGAAACGCCTGTCCCCCCAAACTAACGCGCGTCACCCCTGCTGCTGCTAAGCCTTTAACCTGCTCCAAGTCGAAAGTTGCGGGGTCCATTTCCATTGAAACTTCGCATCCCCCCGCCAATGTAAACCGGCATTCGAGGGCCCCTAAAACCCGTTCCACCTGTGCCACCGAAAGGAGAGAAGGCGTTCCTCCCCCAAAAAAAACCGTTTTCAGGGGTTTGGGCGAAGAAAGGAGGGGAAAAGCGGCGATTTCTTGTAGTAAGATATCCAGGTATTGCGCGATCGCGCCCGAATTTTCGCCCCGCGATCGGTCTCCCAGGATTGAAACTGGAAAATCGCAATAATAGCAGCGACGGCGACAAAAGGGAATGTGGACATAAGCTGAAGTTATTTCCCTGTCTCGAAAACTGGTTCGAGAGCGCTCTTTATCTATTACCATCGTCCCACATCGCCCGACCATTCAAAATTCACGCATTCAAAACCAAAAATTAAAGACGAAATCCAATTTTTACCTACCCATCTACCCATCTGCCCATCTGCCCATTTGCCCACTGCCCACTGCCCATCTGCCTATCTGCCTTCTGCGTTCGGTTCGGGTCGGGAATCTCATCCGTCGGTTTGTGTCAACCTCGGCGATATAATGTAGAGAACAAGCAGATTGCATTGAAGATGAGTTGCAACTTTCCCTAAATCGGTCTGCCAACCTCAACAATTCATTAGAACCATGCTAGATGCCATCATTATTCTCATATTTATCATAGCAGCCGCCGGTGTCGGTTACGAAGCAGTTGACTTGCTTCCGAGCAATGTCTTGGTTCAGGTAACTAATGTCGAAGCTGTACGTTTTATTATTGCCAGCTTCGCAGCGATTATCGGTTTAGCTTTTGGTTTAACGGCTCAAACCACCTATCGTCGCGTAGAAACGAAAGTGCGATCGCTTCCCGTAGAAACCCTCCTCACGCGATCGGTTGGCTGGATTTTGGGATTGTTGTTGGCGAATTTAATGCTAGCGCCGATTTTTCTGCTTCCCATTCCCGAACGGTTTGCCTTGGTCAAACCGATGATGGCGGTGTTAGCGAGCGTCATGTTTTCGGTTTTGGGCGTGAATTTAGCCGATACTCACGGTCGCAATTTTTTACGCTTAATTAATCCCAATAGCGTGGAAACGATGTTGATTGCCGAAGGAATGCTTCAACCGGCAGCCACTAAAATTTTGGATACAAGCTGTATCATCGACGGTCGCATTGAGGAGTTATTGGATACGAGTTTTATTGAAGGACAAATTTTAATTCCTCAATTTGTTCTGCAAGAATTACAACTTTTGGCAGATGCGACTAACGACCAGAAGCGCGTTCGAGGACGGCGGGGATTGGATTTACTGAATCGGATGCAGGATGCTTATCCGGAGCGCTTAGTGATTCACGCAGCCGACTACGAAGATATATCGACTGTGGACGCAAAATTGGTGCGATTTGCCCAAGATATTAACGGGGTTTTGCTAACCCACGATTATAATTTGAGCAAAGTTGCAAGCTTGCAGAAGGTTCCCGTTCTCAATATTAACGATTTGGCCCGGGCGTTGCGTCCGGTTTATCTACCTGGAGATTCTATTGAGGTGAAAATTCTCAAACAAGGCAAAGAACCGACCCAAGGTGTGGGTTATCTCGATGATGGCACAATGGTTGTGGTTGAAGAGGGAGACGAATATGTGGGAGTTGAGTTGCGCGCAGTTGTGACTTCGGCGCTGCAAACCTCCGCCGGACGTATGATTTTTGCCAAACCGAAAGCAAGCGCGATCGCGCAAGGATAACTCTTTGCTCTTTGAGATAAATTCTCTTGAAACAAACCCGGTCCCCCGCCGGGTTTTTCTTTGTAAAAATAAAAATATATTCAAAAAATAATAGCTTTCAACTCTGTGTATCTCAGTAATTATCAGGTCAACTCTAAGGGTTTAGACAGGGAAGTTAAGCATCTGGTAAAGTTTTAGCGCTCTTATTGCAACGCCATGAATCGCGCGCTAAACTTAAATCGAGTCTTTCGATCCTTGTGCTAATTTAACTTCTTTTAGCGATGTCGGGGAGCGCGTCAAAGCAAACTCTTTCAGTATTAGAAAGACTTTTCACTCAAAGGGTTAAATCTGCTCCTAAGAATTCTTTCGGTTAATGCCTAAATATTGGCGTGCGCTACCCAGAAAAAGAGAGATTGGGGAAAACAAGTAATCAGTTTTTCATTTTCCTTAGTTATGACCGTATAATTTCTGAGTGCAATAGGGGGATTGCACTGAGGAGTGTAGAGTAACTCGAGGCTCATAACTCCTAATACTCGCAATTTGCACGATAAAGTTCTCAAGGAATTCAAAATTTATGGACACACCAACAGCGATCGGACAAATCCCTCTAGCAATTCCGACGATAAGGTGCATGGGATGGAAAACTGCCCGTTTTTTAGGAATTGCGAGCGCCCTTGTGCTGGGCTTAAGTCCGGCGGCTCGTTCGGCCACTCTCACCAATGGCGCTCTCAAAATCGATTTTCGCTCTGATAACGGCGCGATCGATGGTGTTTTTTTTGGCGGGAGCGACTTTTATAATGTAGGAGCCGTATTTCATCCAGACTTTGCCGCATCTAATTTTGGCTTCCAAATCGGCGACGATACCAGTACATTCATTCGGAATACAACCACCGGGGTGACGGAACAACCCGTCAGCGTCAGTAGCAGTGGAGACTCGGTTGTGGTATCGGGCCTTTACACCGCAGGGGGTGCAAACCTCAAGTTTACCCGAACTTATTCCTTAGTGAGCGGACTGAATGTCTTGCGAACGGCAACTGAGTTTACGAATCTAGGATCGAAACTATCGCTGCGCTACTTCGATACCTTCAGTCCCGACCAGGGAGTCGATCGCAACAATGGTTACGAAACCTATAACGATACATTTGATTTAACGACTGGCGCTGGAGTCGCTCGCGTCGCGCAGGCAACTGAATTGGGAGGTTTGAGCGTCGTTATGGGCTCCCTCAACCCCGATGCTGTTGTCGGACAAAGTTTGGGTTTCCCCGTTACTAATGGTTTTGCATTGAACGCTTTCTTTAAGTCGAGTGTTGACGGCGAGGGCAAATTGATAGACTTGGCGAGTCAGGTGGCTGCTGCACTCTTGTTCGACCCGGGCGAAACAAAAACATTTGTTTACGATCAAGCTTACGGACTCAACGCACAAGCGGCGGAGGATGATTTTGTGAACGCGAATCCGGGCGACCCTGGGGATCCTGGGGATCCTGGGGATCCTGGAGATCCTGGGGATCCTGGGGATCCTGGAGACCCGGGCGACCCTGGAGACCCGGGCGACCCTGGAGACCCGGGCGACCCTGGAGACCCTGGGGATCCTGGGGATCCTGGGGATCCTGGAGATCCTGGGGATCCTGGGGATCCTGGGGATCCTGGGGATCCTGGGGATCCTGGGGATCCTGGAGATCCTGGGGATCCTGGAGATCCTGGGGATCCTGGAGATCCGGGCGACCCAGGAGACCCAGGAGACCCATCTCCCGGAGAGCCAGTTGAAGTTCCCGAACCTTTTTCGCTGGCAAGTTTATTTGTGACTGGAGTTTTCGGTTTGCGCCGGTTCAAAAATAGGGGCTAAAAAATCAACGTAAATCTACAGCCTCAGAGATAGAATTTAATCCTTTACTTTCTAATTTTTGAACTAATCCTTCTAGAATTCGCCGCACCATCCAGGGGCCTTCGTAAATCCAACCGGTATAGACTTGGATTAAATTGGCTCCTGCGGTTATTTTTTCCCAGGCATCTTCGGCGGTAAAAATTCCCCCTACGCCAATGATGGAAAGGTTTGCGCGATGTCCTCCCTCGCGCGCGAGAAAGCGAATGACTTCGGTAGCGCGATCGCGTACTGGCTTCCCGCTAATTCCTCCTGCTTCTTCTGCCACCAATTTTCCCGTTGCCTCGAGGACGCGAGTTTTCAACCCCTCTCGGCGTAGGGTAGTATTGGTAGCAATAATTCCCGCCAATTGATAAGCTCGAGCCAGTTCGAGGACATCGGCGATACCTTCCCAGGCTAAATCTGGCGCAATTTTCACCAAAATGGGCTTGTTTGCTCGATTTTCAGTTTGTAAGACCTCCAAAATTTGACTCAGTTGCCCTTTATCTTGGAGCGATCGCAATCCCGGCGTATTGGGCGAACTCACATTCACCACAAAATAATCTCCCACATCTTTCAATCGCTTAAAACTGCCCAGATAATCGCTTGCGGCTTCTTCGAGGGGCGTAATTTTCGACTTGCCCAAGTTAATACCTAAAGGAACCGAACTAAACTGGTTTTGAGCCAACCGTTCGGCTAATACCACACTGCCTTGATTGTTAAATCCCATGCGATTGAGCGCGGCTTCATCTTCGGGCAAACGAAACAATCGAGGGCGCGGATTTCCCGGTTGGGGGTAATAAGTCACCGTGCCGAGTTCGGCGAAACCAAAGCCGAGTTTCCCCCAAAGTCGCGCTGCCATTCCATCCTTATCAAATCCGGCTGCTAAGCCTAACGGGTTGGCAAATTTAAGTCCCCACAATTCCTGTTCCAGGCGCGCATCTGAGTAGCTGATAGACTGTTGTAATTGCGCGAGAGATTTTGAGACAAAGGGGCGATTTTGATTTTGCTCGAGCCAGTGGAGAAGGGACATTCCCCGTTGGTGGGCAAATTCTGGATCGACTTTGCCGCTAGAAAATACAAGGGGACGTAAAATGTTGCGATAAATATCCATAATTAGTCATTTGTCTTTTGTCCTTTGTCATTCATCAAAACAACTTTCAACTTCAATTACCATGCGATCGCATTCTTCAACTCTACAGCTTCAAAGTCGCCTGGTTGTCGATGAAAGCCGGTTTTCCCTCTTTCATTTCTACGCCGAAGGACTCAAAAAACTGTCTTGCGTCCGGGGGAAAGTCGGGAAAGTCAAAAATAGCGTCGCCTGCTGCAATATCTGCCCAAAAATAACGCAAGTTTGCTGCAATTTTCTCTGCTTCTGGGAGGGGGAGTTCCAGAGGCGGCAACATGGCTAGCTTTGTCATCAAAGGAGAAGAGCGATCGGCTAAAAATTCTCGCGAAAACTCGGGCAAATTTGCGTATCCTGGAATTTGAGCGACGCGGTACGATTGAATGTTTAATACCTGCCGATCGCGATCGCATTCTATAACCCGGTAGGGATGAGGATAGCTGACTAAAGAGCCGGTGGTTATTTCATAAATCCCAGTCTTCTCCGTGACATCTTGTACGTGTAAATGCCCGGTTAGGAGGAGCTTTACATTGTATTTATTAAGTATTTTTAGTAATTGTGCTGAATTCGCGATCGCGTAGCGCCGTCCCAGGGGGTGGGTTTCTTGACCGGGAAGGTGCGCGATCGCGTTATGATGAACCATTGCCAAAACGAGGCGATTTCGCGCCGCCTCAAGCACTTGCTCTAACCAGTTTAATTGCTCTTCGTCTATAAGACCGTAGGGTAACTGTTGTCCTTGTTCGTCGAACTGATTGGAATTTAAAGCAACCAGTTGAACTCCAGGTAAAATTTCGCGGGTGTAATAAAGTTTATCGGTTTCTTGATAGCCAAACTGTTGATAATACGCCGGAAATTCCCGACACCCGATGGCGTTTTGAGTCGCCTGCGCCTGGAGAATATCGTGATTTCCCGGAATGACAAAAACCGGGAAAGGTAAAGCCGCCAAGCGTTGCTGCAACCATTGATGATTGTCCGGTTCCCCATCCTGGGTCAAATCGCCAGGTATAAGGAGAAAATCTAAGTCCAGTTGCTCGAAATGCCGAAAAACGGTTTCTAAGGCCCGAATACTAACTTCGACAAAATGAAAGCGCTGGGGAATATCGCGAATGGTATGGGGGAGGGCGATATGTAAATCGCTGGCGATCGCAAATCGAAAACTGGAAACCACGATAAAAAGGTTTTAGGTTTTGGGTTTTGGGTTTTAGGTTTTAGGTTTTAAACCCTATTGACAAACGTTTAGGGGGTCTTTCCAAGCCAAGCCGCCGCAATTGGTGCTTTCTGTTCAATCGGTCACAGGGAGTATAATGTACTCAATTTCGGCTCTAGTGAAATAAACCCAATGGTTGCAAGCCGTCGTTGCAGAACATTCCACATCCAACGCAATACTGCTGGCTCTCTCGACGGGAAGGGAGATTTTTTGAACCACTCCGGCGGTAATTACTTCAGCTTGGGACAAACTGCCGTCTGCGTAAGCCATAACCTGCACTGGAGAGGTTCCCGCCGTAGCATCGTTGAAACCAAACTCTAAAATAAGTCGAGAGGGAACCTGTCTGGGATCGGATTCGACGGGAATTTCGCAAGTCATTTTCGCACCCGGATAGGCTCGCCCCATCGCGCGGTAAAATCGTCGGTTGATGGAAACTCCGCGATCGCTTCCTTCAAAATTATTGCTGGGTTTGCCATCTGCATCGACACAATCCAAGCTGAGTACAGATTCATACCTGTATTCGATGGGTTGGGGCTGGTTTTCAAACGGTTGGGGCTGGTTTTCAAACGGTTGGGGCTGGTTTTCAAACGGTTGGGGCTGGTTTTCAAACGGTTGGGGCTGGTTTTCAAACGGTTGCACCGGGTTTTCGAGCGGTAATTCCACCGGGTTTTCGAGGGTTTCCGCCTGTGCGCGATCGGCTGGGTATAATCCGAGAATCGAGGATAGCGCAAGTGCGGCAGCGAAATAGATCGATACTTTAGCTTTGCTCATTCTTATAAAGCGCTGTCTTTAAATCACAATCTATCTTGACACACTCCCCGGTAGTTAGGTGTTAGATTTTTTGCGCATCTCCAAGGGGGAGAGCGGGAGAGGGGG
>JAXHVQ010000152.1:0-13766 GCA_034189065.1 Cyanobacteriota bacterium | reverse complement strand
CAGTTAGTAGGGTGTGTTAGCGCAGCGTAACACACCTTGATCGCTGAAACCAAAGCCTCGGAAAACGCCTTGAACGGGGGGACTAAAGTCCCCACTACGAACGTTACGAAAACCTAAATTTTCGGTCTTTTAAATACGCGACGGCTCAATTAAGTTAACCTATGAAATTACCTACGCTAGGAGATAGCAATGTCTCATACAATTGTTACGGAAACTTGTGAAGGGGTTGCCGATTGCGTCGATGCTTGCCCTGTTGCTTGTATTCACCCCGGACCGGGAAAAAATGTCAAGGGAACCGATTGGTACTGGATTGATTTTGAGACTTGTATCGATTGTGGGATTTGTCTGCAAGTTTGTCCGGTGGAAGGGGCAATTGTTCCTGAAGAACGGCCGGAGTTACAGAAAACGCCTTGAATGGGGGACTAAAGTCCCCACTACGAACGAACGGAATGGGGGGACTTTAGTCCCTACTACGAACGGAATGGGAGGGACTAAAGTTCTCACTACGAACGAACGGAATGGGGGGACTTTAGTCCCTACTACGAACGAACGGAACAAATCCGGTAAAATTTGTAAGGAGTGTGTCACCCCCGAAATTTAATGAAAAGCTTGTGGAATTCCGAAGAAGCTGCCCAATATTCAGGAGACTTGGAACTGAGAGTCTATACCTCGCGCCTGTTGGGAGGCAACCCTTCCCTCGTCCTCCACGGCGGTGGCAATACTTCTGTTAAGATTCGCGAAACCAATGTGGCGGGCGACTCAGAAGATGTAATTTATGTCAAGGGGAGCGGTTGGGATTTAGGGACAATTGAGGCGGCAGGGTTTCCGGGAGTGCGAATGTCCCATTTGTTGAAGCTAGCGGAATTGGAATCGCTGTCGGACGGGCAAATGGCAAACGAGTTGAAAACCCAGGTGACTCGCGCTAATGCCCCTTCTCCCTCCGTTGAAACGATTTTACACGCTACGCTGCCCTATAAATACGTCGATCATACCCATGCCGATGCGGTGGTAACGATTACGAATACGGCGGGTGGAGAAAAACGGATTAGAGAAATTTACGGCGATCGCGTTGTAATCGTTCCTTATATTATGCCCGGTTTTGACCTCGCTCGCTTGTGCTACCAGCGTTTTACCGCCGCGGCGACAAACGATACCGTCGGTATGGTTTTGATGAACCACGGTATCTTTTCCTTTGGCGCAACCGCCCGAGAGTCTTACGAACGGATGATTCAACTGGTGACGTTGGCGGAAGAGTATCTCGAAAAACACGGCGCGTTTGTCAAGGACGCGCAACAAAACGAAACATCGCCAGAACCATCTTTGCGCCACAGCTTAGCACAACTGCGAGCCGATGTGTCCCAAACCGCTGGATTCCCCGTTATTTTAGCTTGCGATCGCGGCCCCAAGTCCCTCGCCTTTGTCCAACGAGAAGATGTTGCCCAAATTGCCCAACAAGGCCCTGCAACGCCAGATCACGTCATCCGCACCAAGCGCATTCCCCTTCTGGGACGCGATGTAGCAGCCTACGCCCGAGACTACGCTCGCTATTTTAAAGCCCATGCGTCCCCCGACTTAACCCAACTCGATGCCGCGCCGCGCGTCATCCTTGATGGCGAATTGGGACTGTGTACCGTTGGGAAAACCGCCAAAGATGCAGCGATCGTTGCAGATATCTACAACCATACGATGGAAGTTATCCAAAGCGCAACTCAGTTAGGCGGTTACAAAGCCCTCTCGCCCAAAGAAATCTTTGCCGTAGAATACTGGGAGTTAGAACAGGCGAAATTGCGCAAAGGCGGAAAATCCCCCATGTTTGCGGGGGAAGTTGCTTTAGTGACGGGGGCTGCGTCGGGCATTGGCAAAGCTTGTGTCGAGGCATTGTTGCGCCGAGGGGCGGCAGTTGTGGGGTTGGATATTAATGGGGATATCGAAAATCTGCATTCCCGCGTCGATTTTTGCGGCGTTGTTTGCGACGTAAGTGACGAACAAGCCATTGCTAAAGCGTTGGAACAGGCGGTGCGGAAGTTTGGCGGTTTAGATATGTTAATTTTAAATGCCGGAATTTTCCCAGCTAGCTGTTCTATCGACCAACTTAGTACCCAAGACTGGCATAAGGTGATGGGGGTTAATCTCGATGCCAATCTGATATTAATGCGAGAATGTTATCCCTTCCTCAAACTCGCCCCCAAAGGCGGCAGAGTGACTGTTATCGGCTCGAAAAACGTCCCGGCACCCGGCCCCGGTGCGGCAGCTTATTCGGCTTCAAAAGCGGCGTTGAATCAGTTGGTTCGCGTGGCAGCTTTGGAGTGGGGGAAAGATAAGATTCGGCTTAATACATTGCATCCTAATGGGGTATTTGATACGGGAGTTTGGAGCGAAGAGGTTTTGCGATCGCGCGCCCAACATTATGGGTTGACAGTAGAAGAGTATAAAACAAATAATGTGCTAAAAGTTGGAATTAGCAGCGACGACGTGGCAGAATTGGCAGTAGAATTGTGCGGTCCGTTGTTTGCGAAAACAACAGCGGCTCAGATTCCCGTTGATGGGGGAAACGAACGAGTGATTTAATTATCCCCAATAAAATGTGACTTCTTATCAATATCAATTATGTCAATTCCACCACCCGAAATCGAAATTAAATTCGCTCTCGCCATTCCCGAAATTCCGGAGAATTGCCAAAAAGAAGCCGAACAAAAAGCAAAAGAGGCTTATATCATGACGCTTGTGAAATACGGATATCTCAGCAGCGGTTGTGCCGGAGAACTGCTTGGAATTCCCCGCGTCGAGGTCTTTGACTTAATGGGGCAATACGGAATTTCAGTTTTTGACGACAGTTTAACCGCAGAAGAATTGGAGTATCAAGTTACTCGTTCCGAAGCACTTCTAGCTAAAAACGACCATTGATTGTTGTTTCTGATACTACTCCTCTCAGCGAATTGGCTAAGGTCGGAAAAATGACTTTGCTGCGGGATATTTTTGGCACGATAGCAATTCCCCAGGAAGTTTATCAAGAAGTTACGACAGGCACTCACCCCGCAGCTCAAAAGGTTCAAACCGCGACTTGGATTGAGGTTTATTCAGTCCGCGATCCACAAAAAGTGTTAGATTTAAAAGCGGTTACACAACTTCATTCAGGAGAGTGTGCCGCTATTATTTTAGCTGAGGAGTTAAATGCCAATCAGATTTTGATAGATGAGAGAGCAGCAAGGCAAGTGGCAGAGTCCCGCAATCTCAATATTATTGGTACAATTGGCATACTTCTACTAGCAAAAAATAGAAATTTGATTTCTAGTGTTAAAGAATTATTAGATGCGCTCAGAGCGCAAGGAATGTGGATTAGTCCTACGATTTATCAAAAAGCATTGACAATGGCAAGAGAATCCTAGTGTAATACAATCGTAAAGTTGTCGCTGCGAGCGATCTCCCGAACTCTTGTTGTTATACCAGATTGACATGAAGCTGCACAGAATCAAGTAGGGTGTGTTAGCGCAGCGTAACGCACCATTACACTTATGGCGAATTTAGGGGAACACAATCTATGCAACGTCATATTAAATTGGTATTAATATCCTATAAAAAACCCCTCGAACCACGAACGCTCAATGGGAACTCCTCTCAAAAACTTTTGGCAATTTTTGCAAACAGATGTGCGGGAACTCTTTACGCCAGTAGGCGCAGCGGAGTCTGGCGCGGAGATAACTCAGGCGGTTTTAGAATTGGGAGTGGCGATGGGTTTGTTCGTCCCCCAAATCGCAATTCCAGCCGCAGGGTTGTCTTTTGTTGGAATTGGCGTTAAAGCGATTCAAGCTTACCGCAATAAATTCAACAAAGAACCGAGTTTAGAACAATGCGTAGCGCTTTTGGCTCCTCCTGCCTACCTCCAAAGTTTAAATGAATTATACGATAAAAACCCAATCTTGCGTCAATATTTAGACAACAGCAGGCACAACGAGTCCAATCCCGATGCGGTGGAGGGTTTGGGCGAATTTCAACTGGACGAAACCTTAGCTAGAAATGCTTTAGAGTGTTTCCAGAAATCTGAGTTGGGACGAGCATTTAACCAGAAATTATCGGCACAACTCGTCCGAGGAGGGATGAAGCAACCCGAAGCCGAAATTGTGGGCGCTTGGGTGGCGCGGGGAACGCAATTTTACTTGCAGCAAGCGTTAGCGGAAGCGGGAGAGGAGATTCAACAACTGGCTCAAATGTACGCTGTTGGCGGCGAACCCGATAAATTTAGCAGCATCGAGACGTATTTAACAGAACAAATTGCCACCAAACCGCGAGAAACTGTATTCGATGAAGCATTTTGCTTTCAAGACGTTTACGTTCCCCTGGAAGTGAAACCCGTCAAGACAAATGGGAAAGTGGATGAAAACGCAACTAGCCAGAACATCGAAGAATGGGCAAAAACCATGCTGCTGGACGCAACAAAGCAGAGACAAGTGCTATTTATCCAAGGCGGACCGGGACGGGGAAAAAGCGTGTTTTGTCGAATGTTTTCCGACTGGGTGCGGCGGGAATTACATCCCATTTATACGCCGATTTTGATTCGCCTGCGAGATCTGACAGATTTTGAAAATAACTTTGACGACACCCTCAAAGCGGCGACAGGGACGAATTTTGCCAGCAATAACAATTGGCTGACCGATAGCGATACTCGCTTTTTGTTTTTGCTCGATGGGTTTGATGAATTGCTCTTAGAACGCGGCGCGAATGCTGACCTACGGCACTTTCTCGAACAGGTGGAAGGTTTTCAGCGGCGGTGTGCAGAAATTACAGAACGCCAACATCGAGTTTTGATTACCGGCAGACCTTTTGCGCTGTTTGGTATCGAACGCTTGATGCCTGCTAACTTGGAACGGGTTGAAATTATGCCGATGGGGAGGGAAATTCAAAATCAATGGCTGGAAAAATGGCAAGCTGTTGTTGACAGCGACCCTGCCGAAGCAGAAGTCAAAACGAACGCATTTCGGAAATTTTTACAAAACAAATATTGTCCCGAAGCCGTTAAAACTTTGGCAAAAGAACCCCTTTTGCTTTACCTGTTGGCGGCGATGCACCGAGATAATCAAATCGATGGGACAATGTTTGCTTCGGCAAGTGCAGGGGATGCTAAGGTATTGATTTATCAACAGGCGTTGGAGTGGGTGCTAACCAAGCAACGGGGGCGGAATTTAAACCAAAAACTTACCCAATTGGAACCGGAAGACTTGCACGCTATCCTGGCAGAGGCAGGGTTGTGCGTCGTGCAGTCGGGTCAGGAACAGGCGAGAATTTCTACGGTGGAAGCGCGCTTAGTCGAACGCGGCGATGAGGATATCAAGAAGCAAATTGAAACGGCACGCCATCAGTCCGAAGATGATGCGTTGAAAAATGCCCTCGCTGTCTTTTATCTCAAGTCGGTACCGGGTGCGGAAAATTACGTCGAGTTTTTTCATAAAAGTTTTGGCGAGTTTCTCTGTGCCGAACGGATGGTGGAAAGTTTGGTGGAGTGGGCGGAAACAGAAAAGCGGCGCGGTAAAACTCAATATCGTATTTCTACCTCAGAACTGGAGTGGCAGATTTACGATTTGTTGGGTTACGGTGCATTGACGGGGGAAATTGTGGAGTATGTGCGGGCGCTGTTGGAACAACAGGAAGGCGTTGATGTGGTGGTGTTGTTTGAACGCCTGCACGAATTTTACCTCCAATGGTGTGCGGGGGAATTTATTGAAGCGACGACGGAAACTTTGCCGCAGAGAAAGGCGCGACAGTTGCAGCAGCAGGAGATTCAGCGCGGACAGCGGGAGGTGGATATTTATGCGGGGTTGAATATTTTAATTTTGTTGTTGGAATTACATCGCTATGGGAAAAAACGGGAGGAGTTGAAAGATAAGATTGCGTTTTATCCTTGCGGTCAACCGGGTAGCGAAGATTTTGATAGCAAGCGCTTACTTAGGATTATGGGTTACAGTCAGTGCTTGAGTGCTATTGCCTTTACAAGTATTTCTGGCAATTTCCTGAGTGGCGCTTTCTTGAGTGGTGCTTTCTTGAGTGGTGCGAACCTGAGTGACGCTTTCTTAAGCGACGCTTCCTTAAGTGATGCAGACCTTAGTAGTGTAGACCTTAGTGGTGCGGATCTCAGTGGTGCAGACCTCAGTGGCACTTACCTCATAGGAGCTTACTTCAGAGGAGCTTACTTGAGAGAGGCCAACTTTAGTAGTGCCTTCCTGAGTGGTGCAAGTTTTAGAGGTGCGATCCTCATAGGCGCAATTCTCAGTAGTGCAGACCTCAGAGGAGCTTACCTCACTGGTGCTTATCTGAGTGGCGCTGACCTCAGTAATATAAACTGCACTCGCGCAAACCTAAGTGGTGCTGACCTAAGTAGTGCAAACCTAAGTGGTGCTGACCTCAGTGGCGCTTACCTTAACCAGCCGAAATGGGATGACAATACCCAGTGGTCCAATGCTTGGGGATTAGACAAAGCAATAGATGTACCTGACGAACTCGCCCGAGAACCAAAGTTTGCTGCTACTGTCACGTTAAACCAAGGAGTAAGCTTAGCGCAACAAGGCAGTATTGATACTGCTTTGGCTGCTTATGAGGAAGCACAACACCTCGATCGCAACCTCGAAATTTCTGCTCGTTTTTGGAACGAACTTTGTTGGTGCGGGAGTTTGCATAACCGCGCTGCCGATGTCCTCTTTGCCGGAGAAAAGGCGGTGGAGTTGGAACCGAATAATGGAAGTTATCGAAAGACTCGCGGACTCGCTAAAGCTTTAATGGGGGATATTGCTGGTGCCATTGAAGATTTCCAAGCTACGTTAGATAGCGGAATATTTGGGGAAGAGGAACAACAACAGCGCCAACGTTGGTTAGAGACGTTGCGCGCGGGGAACAATCCGTTTACCCCAGAGGAGTTGGCGGCGTTGCGCGAGGGGACGGGGTGAGGGAAATCAACGTGGAGACACGGCATCAGCACACATTATATAGTGTTGTGATGAGCAGGGGAAGCAGAGGAAGCAGGGGGAGCAGGGGAAGCAGGGGGGAATTGTATTTAATTTTTAATTTTTAAGCTCTCTCCGGGACGTTCAATTGAACGTCCCTACGTTGAAACGGTTTATATCCCGTTCAGAAATGCTATAGCGATAAAGGTGCGTTACGCTGCGCTAACACACCCTACACATAGCGTTATGTAGCGATAAAGGTGCGTTACGCTGCGCTAACACACCCTACAGATAGCTACAATCCCCTCTCCCCATCGGCTCAATTTTGCCCTTAACATAAATAAAGCATTTATGATTGTTGCATTTTTGAGTAAAGCATATTATATTAAAGCAAGAGAAGGCGAGCTGCCTCACAAGCTAAATCGCCTTCTCTGGGGAAACCCCCCGCCGTCAATTGATAAATCACGAACAAGGAGTTAACGATGTCCATTTTACCGAATAATCCCGATTCCGCTTCCGTTTCCCTCCACCAAAAACTTTCTCAATGTTCTACTCGACTGTTAGCCATGCACTCGTTTGCGTGCGTTCTTCACAGCGCCGTCTTGTACGAACAAGCGAAATTTATCAAAATTGCCCACGAAATTCCCTACCATGATGTGCTTAAGTATATGCAAGAAGAATTACTCGATATTCTCGAGGTAGTGGGAGACGTTCAGAATGCTTTAGACCCAGAGTTGCAACGTCGGCGCTCGGAGCGTTAAGTTTTTGTATTGCCCCGATTTTACTTTTTTCGGGGCATTGTTTTTTAATATGAAATCTTTAATCTGAATTCTCCCATTCTCCTATTCTTCCATTCTCCCATTCTCCCATTCTCCCATTCTCCCATTCTTCTATTCTTCCCCAAAACGATAGCCTTTCCCATAAACAGTGTGAATGAGAGAAATATCTCCCTTTTTCTCGATTTTGCGGCGCAGCAAACGGACTAAGGCAGCGAGAACATTACTGCTAGGAGAATCTTTTTCGCCCCATAACTGTTGATAAATTTGTTCGTGAGTCAGAAGTTGACTGGGGTGACGCATGAAATATTCGAGCAGTTGGGCTTCTTTTTCTGATAGTTCGATAAGACGATGGTTGCGATAGGCGAGTTGATTTTCGCGGTCGAGTTCGAGGTCGGCAACTTTGAGTTTGTTGGGATGGGAAAAAGAAGAGTCACGCGCTTTTTTCGAGAACTGCGTGGCAGTATGCGACTCCCTTTTTTCGACAGCGCGCCGCAACAACGCCCGCACGCGCGCTAGCAGTTCGCGCAATTCAAAGGGTTTCATTAAATAATCATCCGCCCCCGCTTCAAACCCAATGGCGAGATCGTCAATGGTATCTTTTGCTGTTAGGAATAAAACGGGAATTGTTTTCTTCTTCGCGCGCAACTGTTGGCATAATTCCAAACCCGATAACTGAGGTAGCATCCAGTCGAGAATTAGTAAGTCGTAGGACTGGTTGAGGGTCATTTGTAGTCCCAACCGACCGTTATCGGCGACATCGATTTCGTATCCCTCCCGCAGCAAAACTCGAGCGAGGGACTCGGTGAATTCGACCTCATCATCGACCAACAGAATGTGCATTTTGGGGTTAGGGGTTGCGATCGCGTTCGAGTGGGGATTAAACTTCCCAGCAATATAGCGTTTCTATTTGGGTTGTGAAACTCTCCGAAACGTACAGAATTCAGAATTCTGAATTCTGAATTCTGAATTCTGAATTTGAGAGAGGAGCGAGGAATTATTAAAAGTAGACGAGTTCTCATCCCCGTTTACGTCTCATTTAGAAACGCTATATAAGGTTAAAGAATTTGCACTGAAAGAGGGAAGAACGGATCGGTTTAGAACCGAAAATAACCAGGAATCAATATCCGATTTGGATTTGAAATCCGCTTGGGGAACCATAATAAATTGACGATCCCCGATGATTGCGGACGGGATAGGGATAGCGAGAACCGTACCCTCCTGGAATCACAACTGTGGGGTTAATGAAAACGTTCGTTCCCGATGGATAAGGTTGCTGGTCGATGACGGTGTGCCGTCGAATGCGGCGCGAGTTGCCGGGATAGTAGTCGGAGGGGTGGGGAGACGACTGGATGACGGGATTTCTGTAATAGAGACCGTTGCGTCTAAACTGAGGAGTCGTTCTGGTGGGGATGCGATCGCGGTATATAATAACTTGAGCGGAAGCCTCCATTGCACCAAACGAACCCAGCACAAGGCTTACAGCGAAGGGTGCGAGTAAGAATTTGGGGGAAAGTTGCGCGATTGGGTTGAACATGGCTCGAGGAAAACAGGATAATAAGGAAGGTTGGTGGAGCGAATTGGCTCTTACATCTAGCTTAAGTCTAACCAATTGAGACGGACGAAATTATTGTAGGGTTCCCCCGATTAAAGAATCGTGAGTTCAGAAAGTCGAGAAGCATTTCAACTAAAATATCAAGCTGGAAAAGAGGCCTTTGAACGCGGTCAATATCGCCTCAGCATCCAACAATTGGAAACAGCCTGCGCTTTGATTTCGCGCGCATCCCGTTTGGGTGGGGAGGCACAATTGTGGCTGGCAACAGCTTATCAAGCGGCGAGTCAAACCCAAGACGCGATCGCGCTATTACAAACTTTACTCAAACATCCTAACTCATCAACTCGCCAGCAAGCCAAGCGCCTGCTCGAAATTATTAAGGCACCAGCCCTCAAACGTCCGAAGGAGTGGATGACGGAAATTCCCAATTTGGCGGATTTGTCGGAAAGCGATGCGAAAAGTCGCTTTGTGGGAACGCAAAAGAAGTCAAAATCTAAGTCGGCGGATTCGTTATTGGTGGAACCGCCGGACCTTAGTGAGGTGGATGTTAAGGAGAATAACTTTATTTGGATTGCGCTGTTGGCGATCGCGCCCATTTTAGCAGCATTGTTTGTTTTTGGGCATTCATGATTGGGAATGGGGAATTGGGAATGGGGAATTGGGAATTGGTTCTCGATCCTACGTTAACCTTCCTTTGGAAAATCCTAAAATTTGAGGAATTCTGTCAAATGATGAAATCTTTATCAACTTTACTGGTCGCAACTGCAAGTGCAACCTTTGGCTTAACGACTCTTGAAGAAGCCAATGCCGCAGTGTTTAATGCCAGCTTGACAAAACTGCCCGGGCTAACGGGAGGCTCGCCTGCGCAAACAGCCGTTTACGTCGCCGATCTTTCCAGCATTAGCTTTGATATTCAGTCCATCCAAATCAGCGATAATAGCAGCCGTTTAGGTGGCGCTCCCGGTAAGTTTAGCGCTTTCGATCTCGATGGGATTAAACTGAGCAATACGCTCGTTACAAACGCTGCTGATATCAATTCTCTGCCCAGTCTTAAGTAGGTGGGCAAAAATAAACGCATAACCTCGAAAACCGTATTCCTTGCCAGGTAAGGGTTTTAGCTGGAGATATTGTTCTTTTAATTACGCCCACCTACTTAGCGTCTTTGATTTTAGTGCTGTGGGGACATTATTCACACCCGGTTCGCAGCGTCCTCCCGTCGATCCCGAACCGCTCTTTGGTTCAACAGGTTCAAGGGTCGATAATGCGATCGCGACTTTGGGCAATTTTGATGCTAATTCAACAACTGGAGCGAACGCATTCGGTTTTCTCAGTTTGGGCGATAATGGCAAAATTTCTTTTAATCTAACCAGTGCCGTTTCCACAATCGGTTTACTGTACCTCTACATCGGAGAAGTGGGCGATAACGGCGAAGTTGCAGCCGGACAAATTGTCGTTTCGAGCGATCCGACGAATCCCACCATTGCCGAGCCTAGTCTCGTGTTGGGACTTGGTGTATTGAGTCTTGGCGGATGGTTTTCCAAAAAGAAAAAGCAAAATTAACTCGAATTCGGAATAAAGCTGAATGTTAACAAAGTATCAGTCTCGATTCCACATTCCGCACGACAAGAAGTCGTCTCTTGTGCGACAAAGTTGTCGGCGCTTTTGTACTACAATTTGCCATGTAGAATGTAGGCTAAAACCTAAAACCCAAAACCCAAAACCTAATTTTGGTTCTTAAAACAAAACTGCTGAATCGCCTGCCAAGTTTGAGGCAAAACATTCTCCAACCGATGATCGCTGTCGAGTTCGATTAACTTGACCCAAGGGCGTTGATTGGCGTAATTTTGAGATGCTTCAATGGCGATGGTTTCGTCGTGCAAACCATGAAGAATGAGGGTGGGAACGGAACGCTGCAATTGGGTTTCGTCGTACTGTGTTGTATCGAGGACGAATTCATAATGAAGGGGAAGATGGCGTTTCTCGCCGTAGTGATAGACCGAAAGGTATCCCGACTCCTGCCACTGTCGAATTTGCGCCTCAGTGAGTTTCGGCAGCCAGTGGGAGAGAAAATCAAAGGCGGGGGCCAAACAGACAACGCGCGCCACTTGGGGGAGTTGTTGGGCCAGCCAAGCGGCTGTTAATCCGCCGAAGCTGGAACCGATGAGGGTTGCGTTTTCGCTGTTGATAGCGGCTGCTGCTTGCTGGAGTTGTCGCGTTAGGGTTAGGTGGGAAAAGCCGCCTTGGTTGAGGTCCAGGACGTTTAAGGGAATGTCGATTTCGGCAAAGCGATCGCGTAAATATTGCGCTTTGGTTGACTGGGGGGAGGAAGCAAAGCCGTGGAGGTAAATGTACTGCATACCTGGACGAGAGTTCGTTGCCTTTTTACCATAGAGGAGATGTCGCGCGATCGGAATACTTTAATGGTTTGGCCGGAGTTCAATCAACGATTTATCCCTGACTTTCAGAAAACCTACGGACGTTTGCCGACACCGGAGGAAATTACGCAGGCGGAGGCGAATTTTCGGCAGTATTTGCGATCGCAGGGGTTTATCCCCGAAGATGAAAGACCTCCCTTAGCGTCCCAGAAACCAACCGATGACGAGAAAAACCCTTGATATAAAATCCGCCCCTCTCGCCCATCATAAAAAATATTTCCGGTTTCCCCCCATCCCCCCCTCCCCCTATCCCCCCATCAGCCTTAACGAGCGGTCATTCAACCGGATTTGATATGAGGGATTGCGCGTATGGGAACTCTATCGCCCATAGATGCAATGGAGTTCAATCTGTCCCGGACGCGATCGCACTCGGTGCGAATAAAGCAGCAGGCGAACGCGCGACTCCCTTTTCTCAGTTCAGTTTAATCCCCTTATTGTATAACTAAACTTAGGCCGGGGTGACACTACACGCTCAACTTTTTTCTCCCAGTTAAAGGTCAAATTCATGTTATCGTCTAAAATCTTGCCCTGGTTGCGTTTGTTTGAAGCGCGTCTGTCTCGCCGTCTGGTTTTCTGGATTTTTGCAAGCATTGTTTTTATTGAAATTGTTATTTTAATTCCCTCCTATTGGTCGGAGGAACAGCGACAACTCCAATCTCTCGAAGATGTTTCTCGTGCAGCACTTAGTTCGGTTAGGGAGTTAAGTCGAACTGAAGGATTTGATGGTCGAGAGTGCGAGGAAGAACTGAGAAGACTGTTGCGCAATTCGGACACGATTCAAGGGATTGCTATTTATCAGCCCAATGGAACGCTAATGAAGTTGGTAGGAGAAACGCCGCAACTTACCTTCGCAGATGTCAAAAACCCCGACCAAATGATCAAGCATCAACGATTTGGCGATCGCTATGATATTGCTTTAAAATTTGGCTCGACCGATCGAGTTTATCTTTTAATTGTCCGTCAAGATGCTTCGGAAATCAGAGATGAATTAATAAAATATATTTTTCGTATTTTTATTCTGGTCTTAATTATTTCAGTCTTTGTTACTGTGGTGATGACTCTGGTTTTGGGCGTGACGGTTATCGATCCAATTTTGCGGTTGCGCGATGACTTAAAAATGGCTGGAGAGTCTTTGAGTAAAGATAATCCCGATGTTGAATTTTATTCCCTTTCCGCACAGCGTCAAGATGAGTTGGGCGAAGTCATGGTGGCGTTTAAAGAAATGTTTAATCGCGCCTTTTGGGAAATTCAGGAACGCAAGCGCACCGAAGAGAATTTGCGAATCGAACAGGCAAAGTCTGAAAAGTTATTGCTCAATATTTTACCGCCCGCGATCGCGGAACAGTTAAAGGAGAAACAAAGTACAATTGCGCAACGATTTTCCGAGGTAACGATTCTTTTCGCCGACATCGTTGGTTTTACGCCCCTTTCTTCTTCAATTTCCCCGGAACAACTCGTAGAATTACTGAATAGGATTTTTTCCAGTTTCGATCGCCTCACTGAAAAGTATGGTTTGGAGAAAATTAAAACCATCGGCGACAGTTATATGGTAGCAGCGGGATTGCCCATTCCCCGACCCGACAGCGCCGACGCGATCGCGAACATGGCTCTCGATATGCTAACAGAAATTGCCCAATTTCATAACCCCGACGGTGCAAAATTACAAATTCGCATTGGCATTAACACGGGTCCCGTTGTCGCCGGCGTAATTGGGACGAAAAAGTTTATTTACGACCTTTGGGGAGATGCAGTTAATATTGCCAGTCGCATGGAATCTCACGGCATTCCCGGACAAATTCAAGTTTCTGAATCGACCTACAAATTATTGAAGGAGCGTTATGAATTTGAAGAGCGAAGGTGTTTAAATATTAAAGGTCGGGGAATGATGACGACATATTTGCTGACCGAGCGCATTGGAAAATAGCGACCGTAATGAATAGTGAGTAATGTTGATCGTTCCTGATATTGTCGCCAAGGGGCCGTCCATGCACGCCAACCCAGCCGCCATGCCCGGGCAAGCAAGCCCACACCGCCATGATTGGAGCCGTCAGGAGGTGGAGCGCTTGCTGAA
>JAXHVQ010000151.1:0-14105 GCA_034189065.1 Cyanobacteriota bacterium | reverse complement strand
CCCTGCTCCCCTTACCGGCATCTGTAGTCGAAGTTTGGGGAATTGGTATTACTCTGACTCTGGCAGACGAGTCAAGAGTATTTATAAGGAGTGCGTAGTCACTTCACGAGTTTTTCACAAGTTTTTGCTAGTTTATAACTAAAATAAAGTAAGTATTTTCCCTAAAGACCGATCCTTACCTTAGATCGGAAATCTAGCTTTCCTCCAATTCACTTAAGCGAAAATCAGGTTACAACCTCAATCTCAGGGTGTTCTTGTATCTTCCCCCTTCCGAACGCTCAAAGTCCAGCCATGCTCAGCCAATTACCCGCCCTGCCTTGCTATCAGCTTATCGAACAACTCTACGACGGCTCTAGAACTCGCGTGTATCGAGGGATTTCCCAAACCAGCCAGAAACCCGTCATCGTTAAAATTCTCCGCAACCCCCACCCTAGCTTCAACGAATTAGTCCAGTTTCGCAACCAATACGCGATCGCGCGCAACCTAGAACACCCCGCAATCGTGCATCCGGTTGCCTTGGAACGTTACGGCAACGGTTACGCCATCATAATGGCTGATGAGGGTGCAGTTTCCCTCCCCGACTACTGGCAAGACGAAACTCGTTCTTTGGCAGCATTTTTAGACATTGCGATTCAACTCGCCCGAGCATTACATTATCTCATCGGACAGCGCATTATCCACAAAGATATCAAACCCGCCAATATTCTGATTCATCCCGAAACCCGCCAAATCAAGCTCATCGACTTCAGCATCTCCAGTTTATTGCCCAAAGAACAGCAACAACTCATTAACCCTAATATTTTAGAAGGAACCCTCGCTTATATTTCCCCCGAACAAACCGGACGAATGAATAGAGGCATTGACTATCGCACCGACTTCTATTCTCTCGGCGTTACTTTCTTTGAACTCCTCACCGGAAAGTTGCCCTTTGAAACCAGCGATCCGATAGATTTAGTTCATTGTCATATTGCTAAAATACCAGAGGCATTAGAGAACAAGCAAGAGAAAGGCAGAGGGCAGAGGGCAGAGGGCAGGAGGGATTTAAAGGCAAGAGACAATAAAGAAGAAATTCCCCAAATGCTGTGGGATATCGTCATGAAACTGATGGCGAAGAATGCTGAAGATCGCTATCAAAGTGCGTTGGGGTTGCAGCACGACTTAGAGCGATGCTTGCAACAGTGGGAAACGAGGGGAGAGATTACGACCTTTGAACTAGGAGAGCGAGATATTTGCGATCGCTTCATCGTTCCCGAAAAACTCTATGGTCGAGAAACAGAAGTTCAAGCCTTACTCGATTCCTTCGATCGCGTTGCCAAAGGTCAAACCGAAATGATGCTGGTGGCGGGTTTTTCAGGAATTGGGAAAACTGCCATCATTAACGAAGTCCACAAACCTATTGTCAAGCAACGGGGCTATTTCATCAAAGGGAAATTCGATCAATTCAATCGAAATATTCCCTTCAGTGCATTTGTCCAATCCTTCCGAGATTTGATCGGACAATTACTCAGTGAATCGGACGCAGAACTGGCTAACTGGAAATCTAAAATCCTATCGGCCGTAGGCGAAAATGGGCAAGTCATCATTGATGTAATTCCCGAGTTAGAACGCATCGTCGGCAAACAGTCCCCTGTTCCCGAACTCTCCGGCAGTGCCGCACAGAATCGGTTTAATTTGCTATTTAGCAAGTTCGTCCGCGTCTTCACCACCAAAGAACATCCCCTCATCATTTTTCTTGACGATCTACAGTGGGCGGATTCGGCTTCGTTGAATTTGCTGAAGTTATTGATGAATGACTCGGACGCGGGTTATTTATTAATATTAGGAGCCTATCGCGATAATGAGGTCTTTTCCGCTCATCCTTTGATGTTAACTTTGGCTGAAATTGAGAAGCGATGCGACCCTGCCGATGAAACCTACGCCCTTGGAGGCGCGCCTAGAAAAACTCAAGCTGTTATTTCTACAATTACTTTAAAACCTTTAGCCATTCATCATATTAATCAATTAGTTGCTGAAACCCTCATTTGTTGCCAAAAACTTGCCCGACCTCTGACAGAATTAGTGTATCAAAAAACCCAAGGCAACCCATTTTTTACAACTCAATTTTTGAAAGGGTTGTATGAAGACGGGCTAATCGCGTTTAATCGCAACTTAGGCTATTGGGAATGCGATCGGGTTCGGGTGCGCGATGCCGCCCTTACAGACGATGTTGTTCAATTCATGGCAAGGCGCTTGCAAAAGTTGCCGGAAGCTACCCAGAATGTGTTGAAGTTAGCAGCTTGTATTGGCAATCAGTTTGATTTGGCAACGTTGGCGATGGCGTGCGAAGTCAACCCAGAAGAGGTTGCAATAGATTTATGGAAAGGATTGCAAGAGGGGTTAATCTTGCCAACAAATGAGGCGTATAAGTTTTATCAATCAGCAGAAAGCTCGAAGGCACTGCCTATTCCCGATCGCAATTCGCCAAATTATAGGTTTCTGCATGACAGAGTTCAGCAAGCTGCCTATTCCTTAATTCCTCACGATAAGCAGCGACAAATTCATTTCAAGATTGGAAAAAAATTACAAGAACGCTATGCAGATAACTTAGAAGAACATCTATTTGAAATTATCAATCATCTAAATCTTGGTGCAGACCTTTTAAAAACAGATTCAGAGCGCGAAAAATTGGCGCATTTGAATTGTTTGGCAGTTTCAAGAGCTTTGAGTTCAACTGCATATAAAGCTGCTCTCGAATACTTTCAGCAGGGAATAAGTTTGCTCGAGGATAACTGTTGGGAGTCTCAGTATGCCGTCACCTTAGAATTTTATCAACTTGCAACACAAGCCTATTATCTCCGTGGCGAATATCAGCAAATGGAAAGGCTTGTTAAACTGGTTTTCAGAAATACAAAAACATTATTAGACAAAATCTCTGTTTATGAAATCCAAATACAAGCTCGGATTTCTCAGAACGAGCAGCAACTTGCTCTCAATGTAGGGTTAGAGGTTTTGGAACTTCTACAAATTAATTTGGTTCGAGACAGACCGCTTCATCAAGATAATATTGAAGCATTGAGCGAGTATCCCCCTCTCCAAAACCCTACAATTATTGCAGCTCTAAGAATCTTAACTAATATTATCACTCCAGCTTGGACCCTTAGTCCAAAGCACTTCAAAGAAACAATTTTGACGATGGTAAGTTTGTCCCTTGAATTTGGAATGTGTCCAAATTCAGCCTTTGGTTTCGCGTGGTATGCCACTTGGCTGTGCGAATCAGAAGGGGATATCGACTCGGGTTACAGATTTGGCAAACTTGCCATGCAATTAGTCGATCGCTTTAATGCTAAATCTCTCCGATCGAGCGTCTATGTTCTTTTTGCAACTCATGTTTGCCATTGGAAAGAACATATCCTCCAATGCTTACCCATTCACATTCAGGGCTTACAAAGCGGACTGGAAACCGGCAATCTTGAATATGCTTGTTACGGGGCGGCAGAATATAGTCAGTATCTTTTCTTAACAGGTAAATCCCTGATAGAAGTCGAACCAGAGTGTCAACAAAAGTTACAAATTATTAAAGGTCTCAATCAAGATTTTCATATTCAGTATCTTGCGCCTTGGCATCAAGGAATTTTAAATCTGCAATCGAGCGATTGGGATAACATCGAGCGATTGATTGGCGAAAGCTATGACGAAACAGTTTTCATAGAGAAAGTTGTCGCAGAGAACCAACTCACTCTGGGTTTTTCAATCTTTTTCGTCAAAATGTTTTTGGCTTATCTATTCCACAAATTTACGCAAGCCGTTGAGTTTGGAGATTATGCCTGTCGTTATACGGCGGGTGTTTTCGGGACTTACTTCGTTCCAACCACTCTATTTTATCAATCCCTATCGCTACTCGCCCGAAGTCGCGAGTGTAATTCTACAACTAACCAACAGCATCTAGAGCAGGTTGCCCGGAATCTCAATAAGTTAAGAGATTGGGCTAATTTTGCTCCGATGAATTATCAACACAAGCACGATCTCCTTAAAGCTGAATACTGTCAAATTAAAGGCTTGAATTCAGAGGCGATGGAATATTACGATTGCGCCATTGTTGGAGCCAAAGAAAACAAATACCTCCAAGAAGAAGCCCTCGCCAACGAACTCGCCGCCCAATTTTACCTCAACTGGGGCAAAGAGAAGATTGCTGCCCTCTATATGCAAGAAGCTTACGCCTGCTATGCCCTTTGGGGAGCCAAAGCCAAAACCGACCACCTTGAAGAAAAATATCCCCAATTTCTCGCCCCCATTCTTCGCCAGTCCAAAGGCGAAAGTATAACTGCGAAGGTGACAGAAACGATCGTCAGTACCTCAAGCAAAACTTCCGATATTCTCGATCTGGCAACCGTTATCAAAGCCTCTCAAACCCTCTCCGAAGAAATCGAATTCAATGCCTTACTTTCTAAGTTGATGGATATCGTCCTTGAAAATGCTGGGGCTGATGGAGGAGCTTTGATTTTAGAAAACTCCGGTACTTGGGAAATAGTCGCCCAATACGTTAATGGCAACTGTTACCTATCTGCTATTCCCTTCGAGCAAGGCGATAACTTACCCCATCGCATCATCAATACCGCCATCCGGACTCAAGAGTCTCTCATTCTCAACAATCCCGAACAAGACAACAGCTTCGCAGCAGAGCCTTATTTTATTCAACAGCCACCCAAAAGTTTATTCTGTACCCCCATCCTCAACCAGGGGAAACTCATCGGCATTCTCTATCTGGAAAACCGAATTGCCACCGCAGCTTTTACCCCAGAACGAATTGCAGTCCTCAACCTCCTCACTTCCCAAGCTGCTATTTCCATCGAAAATGCTCGTCTCTACCGCCGTTTAGAAGACAAAAACCGAACCCTGGAACAACGGAATACTCAACTCCGGGCTCAGGAACGCCGCCTGAATCAGATTTTAGAAGCAATGCCTATTGGTGTTACCGTTCGCGATACCGCAGGCAAAATGACCTATGTTAATGAGAAAGCTAGGGAATTACTCCAGCTAGAGGTTGTACGGGAAACCCAAACCGAGCAACTTTCAAGCGATTTTCATATTTATCAGGCGGGAACCAATGAGTTATATCCGACAGAAAAGTTGCCCATTGTCCGCTCCTTAGCTGGGGAAACTGTCCGGACTGAGGATATTGAAATTCGCCCCCAAGATCGCGTCGTTCCATTGGAAGTTTCCAGCACTCCGATTCGAGATCGAACTGGTCAAATTCTCGAGGCGATCGCAACTTTGCAGGATATCAGCGATCGCAAGCAAGCCGAGAAGATTTTGGAAAACTACAATCGCACATTAGAAAATAAAGTTGCCGAACGCACTCAAGAGTTAGAAGAGACTCTCGACACCCTCCGAGCGACCCAAAACGAACTCATTCAACAGGAAAAAATGGCAGCTCTCGGACAACTGGTTGCCGGAGTCGCCCACGAAGTCAATACACCTTTAGGTGCAATTCGCTCTTCCATTGGCTACATTCGGGATTTTGTCGATCGCAAACTCAACCAACTTCCCGCTTTCATTGATAACCTTTCGAGGGAGCGTAAAGATGAGTTTTTTGCCCTATTAAACCGCTCCCAACAACTTCCTGATTTTTCCCTATCCTCGCGAGAAAAGCGAAAAATTAAACGCAAACTGACGCGACAACTCGAAGCTTACGAGATAGTCGATTCCCATATCATTGCTGATACCTTAACCGAAATTGGCATCGATCGGGAAATCGAGGAATTTTTGCCCTTACTCCAAGACTCCAATAGCAAGCAAATTCTCGATACAGTTTACCAACTTGCTAGCATCCGCGACAGCGCCCACACCATAACAACTGCCACCGATAAAGCGGCAAAGGTTGTCTTCGCCCTCAAAACCTATGCTCGTTACGACCATTCCGCTAAAAAAGTCGAAGCTCGGGTGACTGAAGGACTCGAAACTGTTTTGACTCTTTACAATAACCAACTGACACAAGGGGTAGAGGTTGTACGCAATTATGAAGATAGTCTTCCGCTCATTTGGTGTTATCCCGACGAACTCAATCAGGTCTGGACAAACCTCATTCACAATGCTATCCAGGGGATGGAGAATCGAGGAACAATGAGGATAGACGTTGAGCAGCGCGGTCTCCATCTTTGTATCAGCATTGCCGATACAGGAACGGGGATTCCCTCGAAAATTCAAGACAAAATTTTTCAACCCTTTTTTACAACAAAACCCCCCGGAGAGGGGAGTGGTTTGGGACTCGATATTGTGCGCAAAATTGTAGAAAAGCATCGAGGTCAAATTGAATTTGAGAGCGAGCCCGGTCGCACTGTCTTTCGCGTTTTGCTGCCCATCCGCAATGACTAAACTAGGTTTTAGGTTTTAGGTTTTAGAACCAATGTAAGCATTCAGCCGTCAGCTTTCAGCTTTCAGCTAAATGGATAACGTAAGCATAGGAGCTTTTTCCCAGACTTTCAATTCTCTAAAGTTTCTCAATTTTCAATTCTCCCGCTCCAGATTTGTTTTAAGCTGATGGCTGACGGCTGATGGCTGAATGCTTACCAACCAATGACTAATGACTAATGACCAATGATTAATTAACTTTCGCGATGGACGTGGACGCGATCGCAATCCTCAAGTTCGGTAACTTTAGGCAGCAAGCTAAACGGTTGATGCAAGCTAATCAATTGTGCTAAAGTTTTCTTCAACTGCGGGCGAGAAACCAGAGCATCGATAAATCCGTGCTGGACTAAATACTCAGAAGTTTGGAAGTCATCGGGCAACTTTTCGCGCAGGGTTTGCTCGATAACCCTCCGTCCGGCAAAACCAATAGTCGCTTTGGGTTCGGCGAGAATAATATCTCCAAGCATTGCAAAACTCGCCGTTACGCCGCCGGTGGTAGGATGGGTCAGCACGGGAATATAAAGCAGTTTAGCCTCGCGATGGCGTTGGAGCGCGCCGGAAATTTTTGCCATTTGCATCAGACTCAACAATCCTTCCTGCATTCGCGCTCCCCCAGATGCACAAATTATGATAATTGTCAACCCCTCCTGAGTCCCATATTCAATTAAACGACAAAGTTTTTCGCCCACCACCGAGCCCATACTCCCGCCCATAAACTGGAAATCCATCACTCCCAGGGCTATAGGCAAACCGTCGAGCAGTCCCGTTCCCGTTTGGACCGCATCGGAGAGTCCAGTTTTTTCCTGATATTCGCGGAGGCGATCGCGATAATTTTTCCGGTCTTTAAACTTGAGGGGATCGATGGGTTGAATCTCTTCGTTAATAGGCTTCCACGTCTTCGAGTCGATAAGTTGGCGAATGCGTTCGTCGCTACTGACGCGCAGATGGTGGTCGCACTCGAGGCAAACCATATGGTTGGTTTGCAGGTCTTTGGTATAAGCTAAAACGCCGCAAGCGGGACATTTAGTCCATAGTCCGTCGGCGATTTCGCGCTCTTGACGGGATTCGGTGTGGGGTTCTGATTTCCGACGGTTGGCAAACCAATCAAATAGGGACATAAAACTTAAGAATGACTAAACGGATATTACGAGGAGTGTCAATAATCTTCTTCAACCTCATTGTCCTCCTCAACCGGACTCAACAGCAACAAAGCGGTCCATTTATCTTGGGGAAGAACTTGCAGAACCGATTGACCGGAGATAAAACAAGAGCTTGCACCTAAGTTGAGGACTCTGCTGGGAATATTGTGGCTGGAGAGCAGTTGTTGCATCAATTCAGCTTCCCAACGGGCGCTGGTGGTTCTGAGGGTAATCCAAGACATAGCAGCGGGTTGCATTGATTGAGAGTCTTCCGGCGCAAACGCGCGGAAATTTCTGAGCCGTCAAAATACTTTAGCCCACTCGAGCCGTAACCCAATTTTTAAGGTTGGAGTCATTGGTATCAAATTGTGCTGTTTGTCGGTTATCTTTTTTTTTGAATTGGGGGAAGTTAACTTTGATTTCTTTACGATCTGACGACGAGGGTCTGCCTGCGGCGATTTGGGATGTAGCCGGACTCGGGTCGCCGACGAACGTCCACGAAGGAGTCCCTCGGTGACTTCGTTGGACACGGCAAACGGCAGCACTTGTCGTTTGCCTCGCGGAATGTCGCCGAAGTCACCGGTGGGGCTTAATTTCCATTGATTTCGGTTGCGATCGCGATCGCTGGTTGCGAGTCTCAGCCGTTCCTCAATTAGGTATCCGAACCCAGAATTTGTAGCTTGAGTTTATTAAACTCGGCAATTAATTCCCGGCGATCGGAAGCTTTGAGGAGATAGCGGTACACAAACCAACCCGTATAGCCCAATCCCACCAATTCTAGGATGGGAGCGAGTAGGGGAATATCGTTGATGGCATCGAGTAAGGCCAATGTCACCTTGACCGTAATCAGACCCACAATGAAGAGGCCTACGGTGAATAGGGGTTGCTTGTAGTCTGAGAAAAACTGAGTGACGTAAGCGGGGAGTTTAGACAAGAAATCGTTGACGGGTTGTACCCATTCTTGCCAAGGGCGGTCGGTGGTTGTGTAAGCAATTTCTCCACCGGGTTCGGTATAAATTTTTGTGGTTTGTTTCTCGACGATTGGGGTTTCTGGCTCTTGCATGGGTTTCGTCTCCTTATTCGTGAAAAATGGTATATTTTATCGTCAAATCCGCAGGCGGACTACCATCTGCTCATATTATCAGCGACCTGTCAAGAATGACCACTGTCGTTGGTGTCACGGTTCTCTTCCCGACGGGGGGACAGGGAGACGGGGGGACTGGGGGACGGGGAGACGGGGAGATGGGGGGACTGGGGGATGGGGGGAACGATCTATAGCATTTATTGGGAGATTTCATATAACCAAGAGGGAATTTTTCCCGATGCCCAAAGAACGGATGATAGCGAAAGGCAATTTATACCAGATTCATCAAATTTTGCTACAATCCCCTGCTCCCCCTGCTTCCCTGCTCCCCCTACTCCCCTGCTCCCCTGCTCCCCTGCTCCCCTGCTCCCCTGCTCCCCTGCTCCCCCGCTCTCCCCCTCTCCCCCTCCCCCGCTCTCCTGCTCCCCCGCTCTCCCCGTGCAGCCAATCAGCGCGACAACATCATACGGATTCTTCAGGGGGTTGTTGGTAGGTCATCATTTTGCCGTAATCCCCCAGAGCTTGGCAAGCGATACGCAAACTGCGTAGGGTTTGCTCTTCAATGCGGCGGTTGCCCGAGGAGCGGGCAAGGGCTAGACTCTGTTCGTAGTAGTCGATGGCGCGGGAACTATCGCCCATTGTGTCGCAGGCCGTTCCCAAACAGGCGAGGGACTGTTCTTGGGCGCGCGTATCTCCGAGTCGGCGCGCTCTTTCTAAGCGTTGTTGGCTATAGGCGATCGCGCGATCGTAATCGCCGATGGTCAAACAGGCGTTGCTTAAATTTCTTAAAATTTGAAGCTGTCCTCGTTGGTCGTCGAGTTGGCGCGCAATTTCGAGGCGCTGTTCGTAATATTCGATCGTGTCTGTATAATTGCCGAGAGCGTAACAGGCGTTGCCCAAATTTTTGAGAATCTGGGCTTCTACGTGGCGATCGCCGACTTCGCGCGCGAGGATTAAACTCTGTTTTTGGCATTCAATGGCTTGTTCGCAGTCGCCTCGGGCTTTGTAGGCGAGTCCTAAGTTGTTGTAAGCCGCAATTTGCCCGTTGGTGTCGTTGTTGCGTTGGAGCAAGGCTAATCCTTGTTTTTGGGCGGCGATGGCGCGATCGTATTCTTCGAGGTGACGATAGGCATTGGCAAGGTGACCCAGCAATTTTCCTTCTAAGCGTCGGTCTTGGAGTTCGCGCGCGATCGCTAAACCCCCTCGAGCGTTGGCGATCGCCTCGGGATAATTTCCCGTCCGATAGTGGTTGACACCCAGCCAAAAAAGTGCATTGGCAATTCCAGAGCGATCGCGTCGCGCTCGATAGGTTTGCAACACCTGCTCGAAGCTTTCCCGTGCGGCGGCAAAATCCCCTTGTTTTTGCAGTCGAATTCCTTCTTCTAATGGCAGTTTGACGACATTACTTCTGTCGGACGAAACACTTCGGTTCTTCACAGTGAATAATGAATAACGAATAATGAATAATGAACAATGAATAAGGAACAATGAATAATGAATAATGAATAATTACCTCTTTCCCCCCGTCCCCAGTCCCGAGGTCTTAGACCCAATTTATCAATTGTTAATTATCAATTATCAATTATCAACTATTAATTATTAATTATTAATTGATAAGTATCGATCCCAATCGCACCTTTAAAATTAGTTTGACTAATGTCAGCTTGAGTCAAATTCGCATTTTCAAGAAACGCTCCATCTAAGTTAACATTTGCGAGATTGCTATGGGAAAGATTGGCTTGACCTAAATTACTCGCGCGAAAATCGCAGCCAACGAGATTGCCATAGAGCAAATTAGCTCCGACTAACTGCGCCTCAATTAAATTCGCATTCTCCAAGCTCGCCCCAATTAAACTCGCCCCATTGAGATTAGCCGCGCGTAAATTCGCCTGCTGCAAATCTGCACCATCGAGAACGCTGCCGGTCAAAATTGCGCTGTGGAGATAGGCAAACGGCAAAATTGCCCCCGTTAAATTAGCTCCCGTCAAATCCGCGATCGCGAATTTGGCATTGGTTAAATTGGCATTGGTTAAATTCGCCCCTCTTAAATTCGCTCGATTAAATCCCACATTTTTTAACATCGCCTCGCTCAAATTAGCCCCCGCCAAGTTCGCCGTATAAAACCCTGCTCCTTCTAGGCGCGAGCGAACCAAATTAGCCCCCGATAAATTCGCCCCAGCAAAATTAGCTTCTGTCGAGCGAACCTCGCTCAAATCCGCCCCCGATAAGTTCGCTCCATCTAAATTTGCAACTTCCAAAGACGCACCACCCAGTTCTGCCCCGCTCAAATTTGCCCCTTCAACTCGGGCGAGATTTAGAGTAGCTTGTTGTAAATTCGATCCTGCAAGTTGCGCCAAGGAAAGATTGGCTTGAATGAGTGTTGCTTGTTCCAAGTCCGCTCGAGCGAGATTGGCATTTCTCAAGTCTGCTTCGCTTAAATCAGCGCCATTGAGTAATGCTTCGGGGAATTGGGCGCTTCTTAAATTTGCATTCCGAAGTTTGGCGCTATTGAGATTAACGGGTATCGTTTCCTCCCCTTGCTGCTGGGGACGCATATCTACTCGCTCCAAATTGGCTTGGTTGAGATTGGCAAAGGCTAACTGCACGCCCGCCATTTTTGCCCCTTGGAGATTGGCTTCTTCAAGGTTGGCTCCTTCGAGGTTAGCTCCTTCAAGGTTAGCTCCTTCGAGGTTTGCGCCTTCGAGTTGAGCTGTACTGAGATCGCATCCCGGACAACTTTTCGTTTCCAGCAACCGCTGAACCTCATCTGGGTTAGCGGCTTTTACTTCCGTTAGCCAATTCCCCCAAAAGAGGACAGTCGCGATCGCTAAAATTAATTTATTGTTCGTCATTAGTCATTAGTCATTAGTCATTAGTCATTAGTCATTAGTCATTGGTCATTGGTCCTTGGTCCTTGGTTCTAAAACCTAAAACCTAAAACCTAGTTCATTGGTCATTTGTCATTTATAAACGGATGTCTAGGTGGTGTGCCGACCCCCTTGCCCCCTTATAGAAGGGGGTTGGGGGTGGGGCGGCACGGTTTATATTTGTCATTTGTCATTGGTTCCCGAATTGTTAAGTTTGGATCGACAGACAACTAATTACTGATTACTGATTACTGGTCACTGTTTACTGATTACCGCGTCTTTTGGGACCAAACACGAGTGGGAAGTCCCCAAATGTAAATAAATCCTTCCGCTGCCTTGTGGTCGAATTGGTCTTCTGCGCCATAGGTGGCTAAGTCGGGGGTGTAAATAGAATAGTCCGATCGCCGTCCGACAACATTGGCACTCCCTTTAAATAATTTGACGCGCACCGTCCCCGTTACTCGTTCTTGGGTTTGGTCGATGAAGGCATCGAGAGCCTCTTTCAGGGGAGAAAACCACAGTCCTTGATAAATCAGTTGACCGTAAGTATCTTCTATCCCTCGCTTGTACTGAGTGACATCGGCAGTTAATACCAAACTTTCGAGGTCGCGGTGGGCATTAATTAGGACTAAGAGAGCGGGCGTTTCGTAAATTTCGCGCGATTTAATGCCGACGACGCGGTTTTCAATCATATCGATGCGTCCAACGCCGTGTTTGCCTGCGAGTTGGTTGAGCTTGACAATCAGGTCTACAGGGCTTAAGGTTTCCCCATTCAGGCTGACGGGAACGCCGCGCTCGAAGCCAATTTCGAGATACTCGGCTTCGTCGGGAGTGTCTTCAACAGCTTTGGTCATTAAGAATACTTCTTCGGGAGGTTCTGCCCAGGGATCTTCCAAAATTCCCGCCTCAACTGCCATACCTAACAGATTGCGATCGATACTGTAGGGCGAAGATTTTTTGACAGGGGCGGGAATGCCAAAGCGTTCGCCATAAGCAATGGTTTCCTCGCGACTCATGCCCCATTCTCGAGCCGGAGCGAGGACTTTGAGGTCGGGGTTGAGGGCGAGAATAGAAATATCGAAGCGAACTTGGTCGTTGCCTTTGCCGGTACAGCCGTGGGCAACGGCATCTGCGCCGTATTCTTCGGCTGCGTCCACCAGCATTTTGGCGATGAGGGGACGGGCGAGGGCGGTGGAAAGGGGATAGCGATTTTCGTAGAGGGTGTTGGCTTTGATGGCGGGGAAGGCATAGTCGCGGACAAAGCTTTCTTGACCATCTACCACCAGCGAAACCGAAGCACCCGATTTGAGGGCCTTTTCTTTGACGGGGCCGAGTTCGTCTCCTTGACCGAGATCGGCAGCTAGGGTAATGACTTCTTCAATGCCCCATTCTTCCTTGAGATAGGGGATACAGACCGAGGTATCGACTCCACCAGAGTAGGCTAAAACGATTTTGCGTGCGCGACCCATTAGGTATTACCTTAAAAAAAGAAACAATCGGTTATTGTAGCTGGTTAAGCGACCCGCGATCGGTAGTCTATGAAGTAGTTGTTGCGCTTTGACCATCGAGATTAAGATGAAGAGTAATTGAGAGCGAGTTTAGGGACTTGGATTTTTGGAGAGGGAAACGTGAATCTGCGGCGATCGCTAAAATTTTTGGGCCATTTGAGTCAAACCAATCAACAGTTTGCGGTGATTGGTTTGGGACGCTTTGGGAGAGCGGTCTCCCGCGAGTTACACTGTATGGGGCATGAGGTTTTGGGGACTGATATTGATGAGAAGTTGGTGGCCCAGGTTTTAAATGAGAAAATGGCAGCCCATTCGATTCAGCTCGATTCCACCGATCCTCTCGCCTTGAAAGAAGCTGGAATTTTTGAGTTCGATACGGTGATTGTCGCGATCGGCAATTATGTACAACAAAGTATTATTACCACTCTTAATTTAAAAGAGGCGGGTGTTGCTCAAGTAATTGCCAAAGCATCTACGGAAATACACGGCAAACTCCTCGAACGAGTGGGGGCAGACCGCGTGGTTTTTCCGGAATACGAAGCGGGGTGCAATCTAGCGCGAACGCTGACGAGACCCTCAGTTTTAGATCATTTCGATCTCGATCCCGAACACAGTATTGTTGAAGTTTTAGTCCCCGAGGATTTTCACGGGAAGACGATCGCGGAACTCCAGTTGCGCAGTCATTACGGTTTGACTTTACTCGCCGTGGGTCAAGAAGACGCGCATTATGAAATTAACCCTCGCTCCGACCAAATTCTGTGTAAGGGCGCAGCAATGGTGGTTCTGGGGTCGGATAAGGATATTGAGCGGTTGCTATGCTAAGGCACTTTACCAATTAATAATTAATAATTAATAATTATTAATTGGGTCTAAGACCTCTTCGTAAAGGAAGAAAAGGACACAGGCCAAAACAGTGCAACTCTTTCTCTTATTCAATATATGGCGCTTGCTGCACAAAGCGGCAAACCTGATTAATCAATGCGCGAAGCGGTGTATGAGGGTTACTTAAAAATTAAAAATTAAAAATTAAAAATTAAAAATTAAATACAATTCCCCCCTGCTTCCCCTGCTCCCCCTGCTCCCCCTGCTTCCCCTGCTCCCCCTGCTCCCCCTGCTCCCC
>JAXHVQ010000150.1:0-14133 GCA_034189065.1 Cyanobacteriota bacterium | reverse complement strand
GTGCCATTCACGGCGCGACAGTAGAAAACACCCTGTTTGAAGACTCGGAACAAGCAGATACCTTCAGAGCCTTCGAGCCCACCCAAGCCGAAGAAACCTACTCAATGGTGACAGCCAACCGCTTCTGGAGCCAAATTTTTGGAATTGCCTTTTCCAACAAACGGTGGTTGCACTTCTTCATGCTGTTTGTCCCGGTAACGGGGTTGTGGATGGCGAGTATCGGCATCATTGGTATCGCTCTGAATTTGCGGGCTTACGACTTTGTATCCCAAGAGTTGCGAGCAGCAGAAGACCCAGAGTTTGAAACGTTCTACACCAAGAACATTCTGCTCAACGAAGGACTCAGAGCTTGGTTAGCTCCCCAAGATCAACCCCATCAGAAGTTTATTTTCCCCGAAGAAGTATTGCCTCGCGGTAACGCTCTCTAAAACGGGATAATCTATAACATCCTAGCCCCTACCCCGCGTAGGGGTTTTGTTTTGGCAGAAATTAAATACGGAGACAAGCCCCGTCTTTCAAGATGGAACAGCGTTTGGGAAAGGTGCTTGCCTATCTACAAACAAGATAACTTCTGCCTTCTGCCTCCTGCCTCCTTTAGGCTGAGCGTTAGCCGAAGCCTGCCTCCTGCCCTCTTTTGACAAAGAACGAAGGACAAAGAACGAATAACTATGCTATCGTTAGTTTACGAGTCGGGTTACATTAGCCTCGTGCTAAGAACTTAGACCGAATTCAAATCAATTGTTGTTTATTTAATACTAGGAGGTGGTGCCTGTGAGTGACAGTAGTAGTCAGTTTAAGGGTTATCAAGTTGGAGTTGACCGGCTGCGTGCCGGGGCTGTCCTATAACAACCTCTCCCATGTTGCTTGAATTTTGAAAGCAACGAGAGTCTGTCAGGGAGTTGGTTCATGTTATAGTTCCTCCCGGCAGTCAGGTGCCAATTCGGAAATCCGCTAGACCGCTCTTACGTTAAGTGCTGCGAAACAACTGTCGCACTTTTCGTAGGAGCGGATAGTTTTTGAGGGGTTAATGGTCATTGGTTCTTTGTCCTTCGTCATTGGTTAAGAATTGTGGCAGAGGCAAAGTGCGGGGATTCCGGGCAGGACGCGATCGCCTACAATGGTATTGATACGAGGGAAATGAAGGAACCTCGTCGCTAAAGAAAGAAATTCTTATACCAACAGGGCGAACCTGTTGCAATTCGTAATGAGCGGATCGGCAAACTACACCCATAGCCCTTATAATTGAGGGACTCGGCAATCTGGCTGCCTTGATGTCAACAACCCAATTGACTTGGGAAGTGACTCACAAAAACAAAATAAAGAGATTATACGCTCGCCAACTTTTTAAGGTGATGTATAATACCGAGTGAAATCAACAAAGAAGTCGATTTAGAGCAAGGTGTGAGGAAAAAGCTATGTTTAAATTGCTCTTGAGATCTCAACTGATGGGTTACGCTCTCCTGGGAGCAGCTCTAGCCGTTTCGCCCGCTGCGATCGCAGTGGAAGTAGAAGACGCGCTCGAAGCAGCAACCCAGGGCGAAGCAGCAACGGAAGTCAAAGCGACGAAAACCGTAGAAGCACAACCCGCCCTCGAAGCAGTTAAAGAGATCGAAAGCACTGAAACCGTAACGACGAAGGCCAACGACGCAAAGGGAGTTCAACTGCCCGAAGCCCAACTGTCCTCCCCAACGGTTCTCGAAGAACTACCCGTAGAACTTTCTCAAAACTACGGCACTCCCGCAACGACCGTCGATAACTCGGAAATTCTCCAAGAAATCAACCGCTACAGCAACGAAACGCCTGCTGCCGCCGGTCAAAGCGTCCAAGGTGCGTCCAAATTCCGCGACGTTCGTCCCACCGACTGGGCGTTTCAAGCCCTCGACGACTTAATTAATCGCTACGACTGTCTCGTGGGCTATCCAGACGGCACCTTCCGAGGCAATCGTCCCTTAACCCGCTACGAGTTCGCCGCTGGTTTGAACGCCTGCTTGAACCAAATCGAGCGCCTAATTGCCGAAGCAACAGCCGATTTCGTCACGCGCGAAGACCTGGAAACCCTACGTCGCCTGCTCCAAGAATTTGAAGCAGAACTGGCAACCTTGGGAACCCGCGTCGATAACCTCGAAGCGCGCACCGCCTTCCTCGAAGATCATCAGTTCTCGACCACGACAAAACTGAGTGGGGAAGTCATTTTCGCCCTGACCAACAACTTCGGGGATGACGATACCCTTGGCGGCGCGATCGGCACCCTGGGCGAAGCAGCGTTCGGAGACCGGGTTCGTTTAGAATTCAACACCAGCTTTACCGGAAGGGATCGCTTGGTAACTCGTCTTGCAGCGGGGAACTTGGATGCCTTCCGTTCGGGTTCGCTGCCTTTCCCAACTCCTGGGGATCCAGCAGTAACGGGTACCTTTGAAGGAACCCAAACCTTTAACCTTTCTCCAGGAGGCAACAACAACGTTGCCATTGACTGGTTAGCTTATTACTTCCCCTTCGCTGGAATTAACACCCTTGGCGTTGATAACTCCTACGTCTACGTTGCAGCAACTGGTGGGATTTGGAGCGACATCGCCCCCACGACTAACCCCTACTTTGAAGACTTCGACGGCGGTAACGGCGCGCTTTCTACGTTTGCCTCAGAAAACCCAATTTACCGCATCGGTGGCGGTTCGGGTGCAGCCATTAGCTTCGGCTTCACTCCCCTCGAGTCGATCATCGGACCGAGTACCCTCACCTTTGGTTACTTAGCTGGAGAAGGAGCCAACTCTGGCCCCGGTCAGGGCCTATTCAACGGCGACTATGCAGCATTAGGTCAACTCAATTTCAACTTGTTTGACTACTTTGGCGTTGGCTTGACCTACGTCCACGGCTATCACGGAGCGGGAAGTGCAATCTTCGGAGCTGGGGTAGCAGGCGATCCGGCTACGTTCGATACTTTCACCGGTCCTATCGATCCCGGTACGGGGGCTGTCTTCGGTCAAGGCGCTGTTGTGGGTAGCTTCATGGCTAACAACCCCTGGCAAGTGGCAAGCATCGGTACCGGAATCGGCGGAACGGGCGCAACGGTAACGAACTCCTACGGCGGTGAAGTGGCGTTCCGTCCCTTCGATGGGATTTCCATCAGCGGCTTTATTACCAAAACTGAAGCGCGCTTGCTCGAACGAGGCGATGCCGACATTTGGACTTATGGCGGCGGTATTGCCTTCCCCGACTTCGGGAAAGAAGGTAGCGTCCTCGGTTTCTTCGGCGGCATTCAGCCCACACTGCGCGGAATTAACGTGAATGTACCGTTCGACCGTACTAATTTCCGCACCGATAGCGGCTGGCACATCGAAGGATTCTACAAGTACCAAGTGACGGATAATATTTCCATCACTCCCGGTGTAATTTGGTTGACTCGTCCGAACCAAAACAACAATAGCGAACCGGTGATTATTGGTACCCTCAGAACGACCTTCAAGTTCTAAGCGTTTTGGTTAAGTTGCGATGGGAGGCTTCCCATCGTAACAACCTATCCTAGCCAACGTATTCGGTCTTAAAATTTTTTCTAAAGAACTTGCCCTGCTCCTGAAGTGGGTTTTTTTGATGTTGGAGAATAAAAGGAAATTGGGAATACCAATCCATAAGCAATGCTTTTAGAATCAAGATGTCTGCCATAGATGTTTATTAAATAACCTGAGTTCGGGATAAGGGCAACGCGTCGCGAATGGGGCAATAGATATCTCCATTAATCCAGATTCAACCACGACAAGACAAGGGTTTCAGGTTCATTTCTAGAGATGTCTAATGCGCGATTCGGATGGAGCAACGCGATCGCCAAAAAAAGGAGAGATATTGTAAGCTGAATATTGCTCAAAACACCCAACTTGTCTCTCCCATGTCCAGTTTAGAAGAACTTTTCTGCCACATCGACGATTTCTGTCAACAATTTGAACCCAGGTGGCAACAACAGTTGCTGACCCAGGGCTTAAAAACTCGCGATCGTCAAAGTGGATTGTTTTTTTTGCTTTAAGCTCCATCTGGTAATCAACGAATTGGGAGAACTGGTCAATGTCCAGCTCACACTCCCGCAACACGGACGATCGTACGCCTGTAACCGATTTACTCCAATCCCTTTTTGGGAAAGTTTTTGCCGATCGCGGCTATGTTTCCAAAAAGCTAGCCCAGGAGCTTCTTGAAACCTATGGCATCGAGTTTTTTGCCAAGCCTTGGCGTAATATGAATATGTTATTATCTATTGAAGCGCTGAAACGAGGTTCTGCCAGAGTGTCTCGCTTTTTTAAAGGCTAGATGCAAGGGTAAGTTCGGGGCAGTGGGTCTGGGAGCTAATACCTAAAAGATCGCAATTTTTATATTACTACTGAGCCACATTGCATGGGGTTTTGGAAAAACTTATTTAGCACTTCCGAGCCAGTAGCAGCATCGTCCAAGACGAGGGCAGCTTCCCAAGGCGCGATCGCGTCGGAAACTCGGATTGTGTTTAGTACGGAGCGAGAAATCGACCTCGACGAACTCGAGGAACTTTGCGATGCTGTGGGATGGGCGCGCCGTCCTCTACGGAAGGTGAAAAAAGCCCTACAAAATAGTTTTTTGGTCGTGTCGATGTGGGAGGTGCGAGGCGCGAAACGGCGTTTGATTGGTTTTGCCCGCGCGACTTCCGACCATGCGTTCAATGCGACGATTTGGGATGTGGTGGTTCGCCCCCAATATCAAAGTCGAGGACTGGGGAAAGCATTGATGAAGTATACGATCGAGAAGCTCAAACGAGAAGAAATCAGTAATATTACCCTGTTCGCCGACCCTCAAGTGGTCGATTTTTATCGCCGACTCGGTTTTACTATCGACCCCGAAGGGATTAAGGGAATGTTTTGGTACCCCGATTGAGAGGGAAGCGGTGGGATGCGATCGCGCGCCTTTTGCAGCAGGTGAATAAAACTCCCTCGATGACGGGTCGTCAATTGCGATCGAATCGTAGTATGATAGGGTTAATCTTTTCGGGATGTAGCGCAGCTTGGTAGCGCGCCTGCTTTGGGAGCAGGATGTCGCAGGTTCAAATCCTGTCATCCCGACTTTTTGGATAGGACAGAAGAACGACGAGGATTTGAACAGAAATGTGGGGCGCGTTCTGTACTCCCCACGCTCGCCAAAGATCCTTGGAACTCTCCATAGGCGATCGCAGTCAGACAGGTTTGTGAAACGGCAAAGACTTCGTTAGGATTTTGGCGAGGTACAACTCAAAAAAACAGCCAATTCCCATATAACTTAAATTATTGTTTGCAAGGTAGGAAGGCATGAAAAAATCAATCGCGCGCTGGAGTGCAACAGTCGGCTTAGTCGGAAGCACGCTCATCGGAACGCTGCTAGGGGGAAATCTACAAGCCTTAGCGCTGAGCGAACAAGAAGTCGTCGAACAACTGCAACCGGTACCCGTGTTTACCATTACCGATAACGAAGGCGCGCCGCTCGTTGCCGAAGAAGAAGGAGAAGGTCCAACTGCGGGAGCGTTCATCAGCCAACAGGACGCGATCGCCTTTATCGAACAAATTAAGCGCGATAACCCCGACTTGGGAAATCGCATCCAAGTGGTTCCCGTTTCCCTGGGCGAAATCTATCAGATCAATAAAGACAGTGCCAGCGAAGAGGACGCAGAAGAGGTTCGTTTCGCCTATGTGCCGATGAACGAACAAGTCGAGCAAGCCGTTGCTTTGTTGAAACAAGAAAACCCCCAAGTCCAAGAATTCCAAGGCGTTCCCCTGTTTGTCGCGCGCGGCGCTGGGGAACAAGAGGGCTTCTTAACCATCGACATGGAAGGTCGATCCATGATCCCCTTCTTCTTCGAGCAAGAACAACTCCAAGAGCGCGTTCAAGATCTCAACGTCAAAATTGAAGTGGTTCCCCTAGAAGGAGTGATTCAGGCCCTACAAACGGGAGAAGAGGAGTTTCTCAAAAATATTCTCCTCGTTCCTTCTCGCGAATCGTTGCAGTTCTTGCAATCTCTCTCTCCCAATAACCCCAGAAACGAATCTCAACCCGCACCCCAACAATAGTCGATTCAATAACAACCCCCTGCTGTGGTTTTCAAATCTCGATCGCGTTTTTCGCTTTTTGCGAGGTACACTTTTCGTTTTTATCCCGACTCACCCCTTTGAGGATTGCTATACTTTCTCCATTCAGCAGGGGGAGAAAATTCTAACATCTTGGTTTTGATTTTCCTAATTCACTCTCTTCGCTGTAAGCGCGATGCGCTCCGAATCGGACAACAAATGTTAGTTGAGGCGTTGCACGCTTCAGCTACCGCTAGACAGGGAAAGAGGGTCGGGACGTTTTATAAAATGTCCGTACCTGAAACGTTGCTCCATAGCGTGTTTTATGGAGTTAGAATTTGCGACAAAGGCAACATATTCCTTGTCTGAGGTAAAATCGGAATTCTCAGTACCAGTTCTCACGCAACAAAACCCTATGAAAGCAATACTACGTTGGAGTGCCGCGTTAGGCATTCTCGGAAGCATTACTTTGACAAGCTTACTCGGCGGCAGTTTTCCCGCTTTAGCCCTTCCTCCGGCGCAAGTCGTAGAAACGCTAGGCGTTACGCCCGTTTTTTATATTGTTTCGAGCGATAATAAACTGTTGTTCGTCTCGGCAGAAAACAATCAAAGAGTCGCTCCTCGATTTCTCAGCCAACAGGATGCTCAACAGTTTTTGACCAATCTTCAACAAAGCAATCCTCAAATTGCCAATGGCGCGAGAATTGCAGTGTCTCCGCTCGGCGAGCTTTATCAACTCGATATCGAGAATGCCAACCAACAGCAGGACGTACAATTTCAATACGTTCCCACCGAGCAACAAGCGCGCAATGCGACGACTCTCGACCAATCTTTTGCAGGCGCACCGTTATTTTATGCCACTGTCGGCCAGGAGTCCGTTACCATCCAACAAAATGGCGAAACAGTCGTTCCTTTCTTTTTTGAAAAGGAAGGGTTAATGCGCATGGTGGATCGTTTTAAGCAAGCGCAACCCGATCGCGCGTCTCAAGTTCAAATTGAGGTGGTGGCGTTGGAAAACGTGATCGAAACCTTGAGAACGAGCAGTGACAACAATCTTTCGCAGCTTGTTCTCGTTCCCTCGGAAGCCTCTCTCCAGTTTATTGAGTCGGTTCAACAGCAAATTCGGCAGCAGAATTCCCAAAATCGGCAGACTGCGCCCAATCGACGTTAAGGTTTTGAACTTCGAGCAGTTTCGATTTTGGTACGAGGAAGCGAAAACAGAGGCGATCGCGGCTAATATTCCCTTAGAGGAGTTGGATTGGTTCGCGATCGCCCAAAGCAACCTCGATCGCTTAGCCTTGCGTTTGGGAACGGTTCCCGCGTCGGGACTTCAGTTGTCCCAACCGCTTCCCGAACTCGCTCGACTGTGGCAGAGGCGATGTCGCGATCGCGTTCCGGTACAATATTTGGTGGGATGGACCCATTGGCGGAACTTCCGGCTGAAGGTGACACCAGACGTTCTCATTCCTCGCCCGGAAACCGAGGAGATTATCGATTTGGCAGTAGCGGCGGCAGATTCTCGGCATCGAGGCGGGGATTGGGTGGATTTGGGAACGGGAAGCGGCGCGATCGCTCTGGGATTGGCTGCTGCGTTTCCCGAGGCGACAATTCACGCCATCGACACCAGCGCCGAAGCCCTTGAAATTGCCCGCGAGAACGCCCGAAACTGCGGTTTTGAGAAAAATGTTGAATTTCATCAAGGAGCGTGGTGGGAGCCGGTCGAGGCGTTGAAAGGGCGCATTTGTGGCATGACATCTAACCCCCCCTATATTCCTACTGCCGCGATCGCTCGGCTGCAACCCGAAGTCGCTTGCCACGAACCCCACCTTGCCCTCGATGGCGGCGCGGATGGGTTAGATTGTCTGCGCTATCTCGTGGAAACAGCACCCGAATACCTGGGTTCGAGGGGAATTTGGCTAGTGGAAATGATGGACGGACAAGGGGAAGCAGTGAAGGCGTTACTCGAAGAACAAGGACGTTATCGCGAGGTTCAAACTTTTCCCGATTTGGCTGGAATTCAGCGGTTCGCGCGGGCAGTAATATCGCGCGAATGACATCCTCACCGCCGTAAATAGAGGTTCTAAGGATTCTTAAAAAAGCAGAAGTATTGCGATTGAATAACCAAGGTTGGAGCGTCAAAGAAATAGCACCTTGGATAGACATTAAAGCAAAATGGGGACGCTTCGCGAAACGTCCCCACTAGGAATGCCATTGCTTCAGTTTAACTTACCAAGATTTTCTTTTGCCTTCGTCAAGGGGTTCGTCTTTATAAGGCTGAACTCCTGTATTGGGGTAGTCGTCGTCGCTCGGACTAAAAATTCGTTTAGCTCCATTCCAGAGATATTGCATGGTATCTTTTAGCCATTTGAACCCTGCCATAATCTTTTCTCCTTAAGTTACAAGCGCTTGTTTATCGAGAATCAAAAGTTCGATTTTTTTTCGGATTTGCTATGTTTTGCTCGCGTCTATTTTAATCAATTGACTGTTGCTTTCTCGAAAAATCTCAATTGTTGATTTTTTTTCGAGTCGCTTATTCAATGCAAAGCACGACGCTGTTGGCATTAAATGTAGGGTTTAACCGAAACAACAGCTCCACGCGCGTCGCTTTTATGTTTTCATCTTAAAGGCCGGACTCGCGCCATCGCGCGTGGAGTTCGCACAATTTAACATTGGGCGTTACACTTTGTTAAATCTCGCCCCATGTTAAGACATTATTTTGTAAAATACTTATTTTATTAAGTTATGATTGAAATTAATTCTTATTTTATAATTTGTTGGGACGACGAGTGTAAAAATATGCTATGGGCGATGAGAGTCAAGTAGATGTTCAATTGCGTCCGCAGCCTGTTGAATTCCGCGTTGAGTCGTAGGCGAAAACGCCCAACCAAACTCAAAGTTCAGCGCGGGGATTGCAATCAGCCAAGCTGGGGGAGTGCTACCATAAAGCACGCGAGAAAGCATCAGTAGTTCTGCGGGATTGCTGCTATGATTGCTCGTGGAAGTCGAAGATTGAGGAACGAGGCGATGTAATTGGGTGTCGGGTACAGGGGAAGTGGAATTCAATTTTACAGCATAGGCATCAACAAAAATTGCCAGTTCCACTTCTGATAAAATTTGAGAGAGATCGGGTGTGAGTTGATGGAAAGCGAGCGATCGCACTCTCGGTAAAGCGCGATCGGCAAAAATTCGAGCGACGTGCTGTCCCGCACCATCGTCGCCGCGCAAGTCATTTCCATAGCCCAAAATAGCAATTGTCGCCTCAGAAATATTCATTTTTCAACGAAATCTCTTACACCTTATCTGGGTCGATTCCCAAATTTCGCAAGCGTTCTTCCAGTTGTTCTAATCTTTGCTGAGTCGCGCGAACTCGGTCTTGTTTTTCTCGAATCAATTCTTCCGGGCTTAAATAACGTTGACCTGCGCGATTGTACCAGTATAACCACTCGCGCGCAATCCCTTGATAAGTTCCATTTTCTTTGCCAATTCCCAACTCCAGCTCCGGCAGCCAAATCGGTTCTCCTGGTTGCAAGTTATACTCTCCCCTTTCGAGTTTATAAACTTCCAAGCTTGGCTTTCTTTTACGTAAAGGGTTGTATATGGCGTAGTACAAGATTCCTAGTTCTGCATAAAAGCTTTTCTTTTGGGTATACTCTCTCCGCCGTTTTTGAGATACAACCTCTAAAACAAAAATAGGCAATTTCCGTTCTTCCCAAAGAAGATAACTCAAACGTAAATTTTCATCAATGATACGAGGAACGCCAATGCTTAAAAAGCCATCGGGAACGATTGCAACTTCATCAGGATCGTAGTAAATTCCCATATCCACTCCAAAAAACCAATCCATTCGTTCCGACCAAATTAAAGCGAGAATCGCTTCAAGAAGTCCGGGAACGAGATGTTGAAGCTGATTATCCACTGGAGTATCGTCAGAGTCGGGTAAATCTTTGGCAGAGGGTAAGTCGGGGCGAGTCTTGTCATTGAGCAACATGGTCGAATGTATCCATTTTTCAAGCCGAGCGTCAAGCAAGCGATCGCAAGTTTTGCGATTTCAATCAGGCGATGTTCGCGATCGCACTGCGCTTCGGTCGTGCCGATTCGCGCTTCGCGATCGCAAAAAAGTCAATTTAATTTTGCCAGAACTTCAGTGTAAAATAGGTTCCGTCCCGAGCGACTCTGGACGACTGTAACGATTGTAACTCTTTGAAAATTCGCGAGGAAAAAACCTTGGAACGGTCTTTTATCATGATCAAACCCGACGGCGTACAGCGGAACTTGGTCGGCGAAGTCATTAAACGTTTTGAGGCGAAGGGTTTCACCCTTGTCGGACTCAAGCTGATGTCGGTGCCGCGCGAGTTAGCCGAAAAACACTACGACGTTCACAAAGAAAGACCCTTTTTTAAAGGTTTGGTCGAGTTTATTTGCTCGAGTCCGGTCGTAGCAATGGTTTGGGAAGGCGAAGGCGTAGTGGCTTCTGCCCGTAAAATCATTGGTGCCACGAACCCGCTCAACGCCGAACCGGGAACCATTCGCGGAGATTACGGTATTGATGTGGGTCGGAATTTAATTCACGGTTCTGATGCCATTGAGACCGCTCAGCGAGAAATTCAGCTTTGGTTCGGGGAGGGGGAATTGACGAGTTGGGAACCCTGCGCGAAAACTTGGTTGTACGAGTAATATTTCGGGAGGGATAGGGAAAGACTCGAGTAAAGAAACCTCGACTCGGTTTTTCCTTCTCTCCTGACTCTGTTAAATGGGAGTGTATTACTCGGGGTCCGAAGGTTCAGGCGTAACTTTTTCGGAAAATCCCCATAGGAAAATCAGCGCGATCGCGGAAATTTCCACCCATTCTGGAGGAACCAAAGCGGGCGCAAGTGCTTTAAGCAGCAAGCGCAACCCAACGAAGCTAACGGCGACATAGCCAGCATCTTCCAGGTTTTCGTACTCGGAAATCCAGCGGATAAACAGTCCTGCGAGAAATCTTAAGGCAATGACTCCGATGGTTCCGCCGACAATAATCAGCCAAGTTTGGTCGGCAATAGCGATCGCCGTGGTTACGCTATCGAGAGAAAACGCTAAATCGGTGAACGCAATGACAGGGATCGCCTGCCACAGCGACGCAAAGCGGAAACTTTGGTGATGGTGACCTTCGTCTTCGGGAGCGGTAAAATAGCGCAAAGACAACCACAGGAGATAGACTGCCCCCAGCACCTCAAATTGCCAGAATTGAACGACCCAAGTCGCCGTTAAAATGAGGGCGACGCGCAAAAAGTAGGCCCCAATTAGACCGATATCGAGGGCGCGACGCTGTAGCCTCCGGTCTTCTAAGCCTTGAGCGATGGAAGCCAGCGCGATCGCATTATCGGCGGATAAAACCGCTTCGAGAACCACCAGGAGTAGGAGTAAAAAAGGAACTGTGATATTCGCTTCAACAGGAGTATGAACGAGTTGTTCTAGCATTGGTAATGGACAAATTAATCAAAAAAAGCGAGCCTATTTGTTATCTTGGCACAATATCGACCGTTGCCGAAAGAGCGATTGCCGAACTTCTACGCCAGCGATCCCCGGTTAAAGATTGACTTTTGTAACAAACTATTTTGTCGCCGACCGAAAATAGCGCAAACTGATGGGTGTGTCGAGAATATCCCTAAATTTATAGGAGTTTAACAATCATGGCTTTAAGCGATACTCAAGTTCTCGTTGCTTTAGTTATTGCCTTAATTCCCGGAATTTTGGCATTGCGTCTTTCTACTGAACTCTATAAGTAGAGTCGTCGATGCCAAAAGCGCGCATTACTTAACTTTTGACGTAGGGGTCGATCCTCGCTCGTCGCCCCTATGTCAAATTACGGTTAAATTACGGTTGCTCCCCTGTTTCCCCAAAATGTGAAGTTTGATTGACAATTTTCTCTAATTCAGTCTTAATCGAAAAGAGCTACAACAGCGGTTGAAACCGTTCGCCCAAACTCGGACTCAAAGCAAGTTCGCTGGCGAGTGCGATTCGGTTTGACCCCATTGGTGTAGTAGAAAACTCCAACGGGAGCAAACATGAGCGCACTGCGAAAACCAACAGAACAACTTGAGGTCGAGTCTCGTCGAATTCTTTCCCTCCCCTCCAAACGTCGCCGACGCTATTCCTATGGGGCCATTGTCGTCGAGACGCTGTTGAAAGTGTTGGTGAATGGCGTATTATCGGCAGCAGCGATCGCGGCGTTAAGCGACCTCTTACCCCATCTTCAGTCAAACCGAGCCAAACTGCAAGAAATTCAGGTTCGCGTTGAGGAAGCAGAAGTGAAAGTAGAGCAGTTGCGGGACAAATTTAGCAAAACCTTCGATCCCTCTCAAGCCAAAAGCGTGATGCAGCAGCAAAGCGCGAGAATGGATCCCGACCGACGACGAGTCGTATTTAATAAATCCTCTCGAAAAACTGCCGGTAAAAAAGCACTCCTCGAAGGAAGTGAATAAATCCGTTGAAGGTTGCTTTAAGCAGTCATCGGACTTAGGAGTTCGTCGAGCCAAACTTGAACCTGTTGTTGATAGGCACGCAAAGACCGTCCGGTACCGAGTAGTTCGAGGGAACGGCGGTAATCTGCGATCGCGCAATTCCAATCCCCTCGCAGGTGGTAGGTTCGACCGCGCTCGGCGTAAATCCGCCCTTTCAGCCGCCGTCCGAGAACCAGTGCCAGGTCAAAGTTATCTAACGCGAGGTCGTACAGTCCGATTTCGCGATAGGTTACCCCTTGGTTAATCCAGGCGCGGACATTGGTGGGATTGAAATCGAGAGCGACTTCGTAGTCAGCGATCGCTTCGGCTAAATTTCCCCGAGCCGCTTGGCAGTTAGCGCGATTATTGTAAGCATTATCTAATCTCGGAGAAAGGGCGATGGCCTGGTTGTAGTCCGCGATCGCCTCGTCGTATCGATTGCTATTAAAATACATCAAACCCCGGTTATTATAATCAATTGCACTGTCCGGGTTATCCTCGATCAACTGGTCGAGGAGCGCAATTGCCGCCGAATAATTGCCGCCATTGGATTCTTCTAAAACGCGCGCCCTTAGTTGGCGTTCGGCTAGTTGATGCGATAAAGGAATGTTCATCTCGATCGTCTATACCTTATGCTAAAATCCACCCTACCCCCTAAACTTGCCCAAACGCGAAGCTGTTGTGTCACTCGCCGCTTTGTCTGCGAAGGATAATTGGGTTGAGTCTGCGGTTGTCCCTCCGTCGGCGATGGCGATCTCTTATGCCAATTTCGTTTGGAATCTACGGTTGTCGCTTCCCTAACTACACGATCTCCTATGACAATTCCGCAAACGTCCTCCCCGAACCTCATCACAAAACGTAGGAATGCGAACAGAACCTTTGCGGTTCGAGCCGTACAGAGCGCTTGGTTAAATTCAACAGATAACTTCAACGTATCAATCTTGGCTTAATTTCAGATTAAAATTATGACTTTCGTCACATTATTTCCCAACGCTCCCGATCTTAGTCCCGAAGACTACTGCGTTTTCGGTCTCGCCACTTGTTTTTTGCGCGACGAAGGCGAAGTCAAAGAAGTGCGGGTTATCGAACCGATTCCCTCATCGGCTCTCGAAGCTATCCTCAAGGGAATTCCCACCTCTTATCAATTAGCCTGTGCTAAATCCTTGGGAGAGTTGGATCGCGATGGCGCACTGCAAATTCCCCCAGAGTTTCCCCCAGAAGCCCAATTTTGCGACAGTTTTAGCGATCGCGCGATCGCGGCAGCTCGCACCTACAAAAGTCGTCCCGAAGCCCGAGAACATATCCCCCTGGGAACCACCAAAACCGACCTAAACTACTCCCTAGAGCGCAAGCGCGTCCTCAATGCGGAAAGTGTCGTGCGCGCCGAAGATAATGTCAAACAACATTCCCATACCCACAAAGTTTTATAAAAGCCATGCTTAAACTCTATGGCGGAACCCGCAGTCGCGCCTCCATTGTTCAGTGGTATTTAGGGCTTGCTGAAAAAGTTGTTGAGCCAAAGCCTCAAAAAGTGGGCTGAAAAAACATAAGCTAAGTAGGAATAAAGCGAAGCTTTATATAAATTTAAATGATCGGTAAATCCCTCTTTT
>JAXHVQ010000015.1:0-62075 GCA_034189065.1 Cyanobacteriota bacterium | reverse complement strand
CCGCTACCGGTTCGCGAATGCCGTCGATGTCCACGGGAGGAGCAGCGATGAAGGCAATGAGGAAGCAAATGGTTGCGCTTAAGAGAGTCGGGATCATCAGAACGCCGAACCAACCGATGTAGACGCGGTTGTTGGTGCTGGTAATCCACTGACAGAAGTTCTCCCATGCACCCCGGCTTTCGCGGGTTGAAAGGGTGGTTGTCATAATTTAATGATTACTTAATGTGTGAATGAATGGTTACAGGGTGTTTTTACCTCTGTATTAAAAACATTAACACTTTTGTTATCTTTTGTAAAGGCCTTGGAATATTTTTTTTCAATTGCGGCGATGGATGTGGGCAGATGTCTCGATGGCTTGGCTGGAGTTGCGTTAAATTGCGTATATTTAGGGCGACTGAGGGGAATGGGGCGACAGGGAGTAAGTGAAGGTGCGGATTGGCATGGTTAAAGGAGGCGATCGCGAGTCGGCAGAAAATTGCGTGACTTATAGTCCGGCTTATACGTTGATTCCGACCTATGAGTGTTTTAATCGCTGTAGCTATTGCAACTTTCGCGCCGAACCGGGGGAACATCCTTGGATGACGTTGGAGGAAGCTGAAGGGATTATGCGATCGCTCCAAATTCTTCCGTCGGCGCATAAAGTAATAGAAATTTTGATCCTCAGCGGCGAAGTTCATCCCCGGAGTCCGCGACGAAAAGCGTGGTTCGAGCGAATTTACCGTTTGTGCGAACTGGCGATCGCGCGTGGATTTTTACCCCATACCAACGCGGGACCGTTGAGTTATGAGGAAATGAAACAACTTAAGGCGGTTAATGTTTCGATGGGATTGATGGTCGAGCAAGTTACGCCAAAGTTGCTCGAAACCGTTCACCGCAACGCTCCTAGTAAAGTTCCATCTTTGCGCTTGCAGCAATTAGAATGGGCAGGACAACTCGAAATCCCCTTTACCACGGGGTTATTATTGGGAATTGGAGAGAATGAGGACGATCGGCGAGAAACATTAAATGCGATCGCGGAACTCCATCAACGCTGGGGACACATCCAAGAAGTCATCCTTCAACCCCACAGTCCGGGTTCGCGCCAAAGCGACACAGTACCTCCCTTTCCCCCAGAACAACTGGTTCAAACCGTCGCCCTCGCCCGAGAAATTTTACCCAATAGCATCGCTTTGCAAATTCCGCCGAATTTAGTCAATCATCCTCAAATTTTGCTCGATTGCCTCCAAGCAGGTGCAAGAGATTTGGGCGGAATTGGTCCCAAAGATGAAGTCAATCCCGATTATGCCCATCCCACTCCTCAATCTTTAGCTGCAATTCTCGAACCTGCCGGTTGGCATCTCGTCCCGCGCTTGCCCGTTTATCCCCAGTATTTTCAATCTCTGCCATCGCCGTTGCGAGAACGAGTTGTCTCTCTTCTGTCGGAAATTACGCTTAATTCGAGATAAGATTCAAACTCTATTCCCAATTCCCAATTCCCAATTCCCACTGCCCAATTCCCAATTCCCAATTCCCAATTCCCAATTCCCAATTCCCAATTCCCAATTCCCCATTCCCCATTCCCTTTTATAGAGGATTCGAGCCAACGCGGAACCAACGAAACCCATAACCCTCGATTTCTAATTGATTTGAATGATTTTCAATGGGTTTGTAGGGTTGGTCGTCTAGAAGGTCGATTAAACATTCCTCGGAGCGCTCCCATTGCAACGTTACAGTACAGGCATCCCGACTTAGATTATGAGCAGCTAACACCGTTCCCTCGCGCCAAGTGCAACAGTGGGCAAAAACGCAAGGATTATCAGTTGCGATAATCTCCCAATTGCCCCAGCCAAACTCCGGACATTCTCGACGCATCCGAATGGCGCGTTCCATCCAGTTTAATAAAGATTTAGGGTTGCGTCGTTGCGCGATCGCATTAATCGTTTCGTAGCCGTACTTACCGCCAGAAATAACAGGTCGAATTAACTGTTCGGCGGGCGCGGTTGAAAAGCCGCCATTGGCTTCGTTCGACCATTGCATGGGGGTGCGAATGGAGTTGCGTTCGCTGAGAGAAAGGTCGTCTCCCATGCCAATTTCTTCTCCGTAGCGCAGCACCGGCGTACCGGGCATTGTCAGCATCAAACTGTAGGCAAGGCGGAGGCGACGCGGATCGCCATCGACCATTGGCGGGAAGCGGCGGCGGATTCCGCGATCGTAAATCCAACTTTCTTCTTTATCGATCGAGAAGTTGGCGATAATTTCTTCAACTTCTTTTTCCGATAGTTTATCTAAAGAAAGTTCGTCGTGATTGCGAATGAAATGAACCCACTGACCGATTTCAGGAATTTCGGGCGAAGATTGGAGTCCGTTGGCTAAAGGGTCTGCATTTTCTCGTGCCAGCGCCAAAATGAGATTTTGATTCAAGATAAAATTGAATAACATTTGCATTCTGTCGCCCTCCCCAAAATAATCGGGGACTCTTTTCATGGGGATATTGGCTTCTGCGAGCAAAATTGCATCGCCTCGCCGCCAGGATAAAAAGTTGCGGATTTGCTTGAGGTACTCGTAGGGACTTTCGACATCTGCTTTATCTTCAATGGCGCGTAATTCGATCAAAAAGGGAGCGGCATCAATGCGAAAGCCCGATACGCCCAGTTGTAGCCAAAACCCCATGATTTTGTAAATTTCTTCCCAAAGAGCGGGGTTAGCAATATTGAGATCGGCTTGGTGTTCGTAGAAGCGATGAAAATAATAGGCACCGGCTTGTTCGTTATAAGTCCAGGTACTTTCTTGAACTCCTGGAAAAATAACTCCTTCTTCAGCATTTTCGGGCTTTTCTTCCGACCAAACGTAAAAATCTCGATATTTAGAGTTTCTATTTTTACAGGCAGCTTGAAACCAGGAATGTTCCGTCGAAGTGTGATTAATAACTAAATCGACAATAACGCGAATTCCGCGCTCGTTGGCTTGTCGGGTAAACTCGACAAAATCGCCTAGCGTTCCTAAACGAGGATCGACGTTGTAGTAGTCTTTGACATCGTAACCGTTGTCGCGGTTGGGGGAAGGATAAAACGGAAGCAACCAAATACAACTGATTCCCAGTCCGGAAATGTAGTCTAATCGTTGGGTTAATCCTGGAAAGTCGCCAACGCCGTCGCCGTTACTATCCATGTAGGTTTCAACGTCGAGACAGTAAAGAACTGCATTTTTGTACCAAAGATCGAGCATGGGACGTAGTTATATTGAAGATTGTGCGGCTATGTTATCTCAGATTGAGACTGATTTTTTACGTAGCGGTTCTCTACCTTAGTCAGAATAGGTGGATTTGATATAACTGGTAACTGGTAACTGGTAACTGGTAACTGGTAACTGGTAACTGGTAACTGGTAACTGGTAACTGGTAACTGGTAACTGATTACTGGTAACTGATTACTGGTAACTGATTACTGGTAACTGATTACTGGTAACTGATTACTGGTAACTGATTACTGGTAACTGAACTAACAATACCCACCAAAACTTACTGGCGGGCATTGCTAGTTTAAAAACAAGTCGATGGGGACTAGGTTTTTGAATTGACAGTGCGAATGCGATTGGTTGCGGTGACGGGCGTTGTTGGATGGGCGATCGCGCGTTGTTCGATGGCAGATTTCAAAATCGGAGAATTGGCAACGGAGTCGTTAGCTAAGGTTAAAAGCGGATTGGACAAAATTCCAGCTAAGGAAGTCGCGACGAGAGACAGGACTAAACCCACTTGTAACGGGCGCATTCCGGGCAAATCCCAACGCATTTCGGGATAATTTTTCACCGTCTCCGACATTTCTTGGGGTTCTTTCACCACCATCATTTTAACGACGCGGATGTAGTAGTAAATCGAGACGACGCTGGCGACTAAGGCGAGTAAGACTAAGCCGTAGAGTCCCGCTTGCCAACCGGCCCAGAATAAATAAATTTTCCCGAAGAAACCGGCGAGGGGAGGAATTCCGCCCAAGGAAAGCAGGCAAATGCTTAAGGTGAGAGTGAGGAGGGGATCTTTTTGGTACAAGCCAGAGTATTCGCTGATTCGATCGGTTCCCGTATGCAGGGAGAACAGGATCACGCAGCTAAAGGCTCCCAAGTTCATGAATAGGTAAATTAAGAGGTAGAAAATGGTGCTGGAGTAACCGGCCTCGGTTCCCGCAATTAACCCAATCATCACAAATCCAGCTTGTCCGATGGAAGAGTAAGCCAGCATTCGTTTCATGCTGCTTTGGGCGAGGGCGACGACATTGCCCAAAATCATGCTCAAGATGGCGAGGGCGGTGAAAATGAATCGCCATTCTTCGCTGACGACGGCGAAGGCGGTGACGAGGAGGCGAATGGCGAGGGCAAATCCGGCGGCTTTCGATCCCACTGAAAGGAAGGCAACGACGGGCGTGGGGGAGCCTTCGTAAACGTCGGGGGTCCATTGGTGGAAGGGAACGGCAGAGATTTTAAAGGCGATCCCTGCGATCGCGAACACGAGGGCAATGGCGATACCCAAGGATTGGCTGCTGCTGGCTCCTTGGAGGGCCGTTGCGATCGCGTCTAGGCGAATTTCTCCTCCCGACAATCCGTACAGCAGCGAAATCCCGTAGAGGAAAATTGCCGAACTCGCAGCGCCAATCAGTAAATACTTTAAAGCAGCTTCGTTTGACCGGGGATCGCGCTTGGTATACCCGGTCATTAAGTAAGAGGAAATACTGAGCGTTTCCAGGGAAATGAAAATCGTCACCAAGTCGTTAGCACCCGAAAGGAACATTCCCCCCAGAGAAGCCGTGAGGAGGATACCCATAAACTCCGCCAAGGCAGTCCCCGACTGTTCTATGTAGCGCACCGACATCAAAATCGTGACGAGGGCGGAGAGGGCGATGATGGCGCGAAAGGCAATGCTCAGGTCGTCGGCATTGAAACTTCCCAGAAAGCCTACAGTGTTAGCTGTATTCCACTGGAGATACAGGGCGACCAAAGAAACGAAGAGTCCCGCGATCGCGGCGTAGGGAAGCCAGCGCGAGGCCTTGCGTCCCCCAATTAAATCCCCAACTAAAACAACGATGAGGGTAATAATAACGATTCCCTCGGGCAAAATCGTACCGGCGTTGAGTTGAGCGGCAACATTACTCGAAAAGTCCATAAGGTTTAGCGAACACAGGTTATCGATACTTAAAGCTCGGCAGCAGGAGCAAACGCGAACATATTGTTACAGAATATCCTACCGCGTGATGAGTTATGGGTGATGAGTGATGAGTGATGAGTGATGAGTTATGGGTGATGAGTTATGGGTGATGGGTGATGAGTTATGAATTACGCTTAATGTGAATTAGATGCCGAAACCGCGATTTTCCGCTAAAACCTAAATTTCTTCTGCCCTCTGCCCTCTGCCCTCTGCCTTCTGCCCTCTGCCCTCTGCCCTCTGCCAAAACAGTCCTCGCCTTTTTCGAGCAAAAGATGCTATTGATAGAGTAAAAAGAACCAAAGACCTCTGAGGTCGAGGGAGGGACAAGTCGAAAGCTGCCCCGCCCAACCTCAGATAGCTGCTACGCTTGGTAAAAAAAATATCTCCCTCCTAACGCGCCGAACCGATTCCTTATTGCCGATCGCAAAATTGAGTAGTCCTTATGTCAACGCTTGTCATCGTCGAATCTCCCACCAAAGCCCGCACGATTCGCAATTATTTGCCTTCGGGCTATCGCGTTGAAGCCTCTATGGGTCACATCCGCGACCTTCCCTCCTCTGCCGACGAAATTCCGGCCCAATACAAGGGAGAGGACTGGTCTCAGTTAGGGGTCAACGTAAAGGACAAATTCGAGCCGATTTACGTCGTCCCCAAAAAGAAGAAACAAGTTGTTAAAGAACTCAAAGAAGCCCTCAAAGTCGCTGACGAACTGATTCTGGCGACAGACGAAGACCGGGAGGGAGAAAGCATAAGTTGGCATTTGGCGCAAGTCCTCAAGCCGAAAGTTCCGACTAAGCGGATGGTGTTTCACGAAATTACCCGCGAGGCGATTAAAAAGGCGTTGAAGGACTGCCGCAATATTGATGAGGATTTGGTGCGCGCCCAGGAAACGCGACGCATTTTAGACCGTTTGGTGGGATACACTCTCTCGCCCTTGTTGTGGAAGAAAATTGCTTACGGTTTGTCTGCTGGGCGGGTTCAGTCGGTGGCGGTGCGCTTGTTGGTGCAGCGAGAACGGGCAAGGCGACTGTTTAAGTCTGGGGGATATTGGGATCTCAAGGCGACGCTGGAGCAAGAAAAGAGTCCTTTTGAGGCGAAATTGGCGACCTTGGATGGGAAGAAATTGGCAACGGGGAGCGATTTTGACCCGAATACGGGGAAAATTATTCAAGGTCGCGATGTCGTTTTGTTGAATGAAGAAGAGGCGATCGCGCTCAAGGATCGCATTGAGGACAAAACGTGGACGGTGACCAATACCGAAGAACGTCCGACCACCCGCAGACCGTCGCCTCCGTTCACCACCTCCACCCTGCAACAAGAGGCCAACCGTAAGTTGAGCTTATCGGCAAAAGATACCATGCGCACGGCTCAAAAGCTGTACGAGGAAGGTTACATTACTTACATGAGAACCGACTCGGTGCATTTATCGCAACAGGCGATCGCCGCCGCCCGCAGTTGCGTCGAACAGAAGTACGGTAAGGAGTATCTCTCCCCCAAACCCAAGCAATACGCCAATAAAAGCAAAGGCGCGCAAGAAGCCCACGAAGCCATTCGCCCCGCTGGAGAACGCTTTCGCACTCCCCGGGAAACGGGGTTGGGAGGGCGAGAATTTTCCCTCTACGACCTCATTTGGAAGCGCACCGTCGCCTGTCAAATGGCCGACGCGCGCCTAACGCAAATTAGCATTACCATTGACGTGGAAAATGCAGGATTTCGCGCTTCGGGCAAACGCATCGACTTTCCAGGGTTCTTTCGCGCCTATGTCGAAGGTTCCGACGATCCCGAAGCGGCGTTGGAAAACCAAGAGGTAATTTTACCGCCGTTGAAGGTCGGGGATAACCCGAAGTGCATCGAACTCGAAGCCCTCAACCACGAAACCCAACCCCCCGCCCGCTACAGCGAGGCATCTTTGGTGAAAACCTTAGAAAGCGAGGGGATTGGTCGTCCCAGTACCTACGCCAGCATTATCGCGACCATCATCGATCGCGGTTATGCCCAAATGCGCAACAAAACCCTCATTCCCACCTTCACAGCCTTTGCCGTCACCGGTTTGCTGGAAGGTCATTTCCCCGATCTCGTCGATCCCCAGTTCACTTCGAGAATGGAACAAACCCTAGACGACATTGCCACCGGCGAGGAACAATGGTTGCCCTACCTCCACAAGTTTTATGGAGGCGAAGAGGGTTTAGAAACCCAAGTGAAGGTGCGGGAAGCAGAAATTGACCCCAGTTCGGCAAAGGCAGTCGCCCTGGATAATTTGGAAGCGAAAGTTAAGATCGGCAAGTTTGGTCCCTACATCGAAGTCCAAAAGGGAGACGAGACGTTTACAGCTTCCATTCCCCAAGATTTAACCCCAGCCGATCTCAGCCCGGAACAAGTCGAAATCTTACTGCGCCAAAAACTTGAGGGACCCGAAAAACTCGGCATCCATCCCGAAACGGGGGAACCGATTTTCGTTTTAACCGGCAATTACGGTCCCTACGTTCAGTTGGGCGAAAAAACCGACGACAACCCCAAACCCAAACGCGCTTCTCTTCCCAAAGGAGTCAAGCCGGAAGATGCGACGTTAGAAATGGCGGTGGGCTTGTTGGCCCTGCCGCGCCTCCTGGGAACCCACCCGGCAACCGGCGCGAAGGTGAAAGCTAGCTTGGGGCGTTTTGGTCCCTATGTCGTCCACGACCAAGGCAAGGAAGGCAAAGACTATCGTTCCATTAAAGCGCCCGATGATGTCTTGACAATTACCCTCGAACGTGCATTGGAGCTGTTAGCCCAGCCGAAAGCGGGACGGGGCGGCGGACGCGGCAAATCGAAAGCACCGCTGCGCGAGTTGGGGGCGCACCCGGAGGATAAGGAACCGGTGAATATTTATAGCGGTCCTTATGGCAATTATGTCAAACACGGTAAGGTGAATGCGGGTTTGCCGGAGGGGGAAACAGTGGAAGGGTTGACGTTGGAGAAAGCGGTACAGCTTTTGGCAGAAAAGGCAGCGACCAAGAAATCGACAACGAAAAAGTCAACGGCGAAGAAATCGACGGCGAAGAAGAAAACAACTTCTACAACAGCAAAGAAAAAAACAACGACTAAAACGACGAAAAAGAGTTCTTCTAGGAGTAAAAAGTCCGAATAAATTGGTCGCCTTGGTTCCTGATGGGGTGGAAGGCTATTTTTATCTCCCATCCCCTCATCTTCCGGCTTCAGTTTGGCGAAGCAGGAAAGTAATATAATTTTAATGACTTGTTAAGCTGAACGAAATGAGTCAGTGATTTCAGGCAGCGACGAAATAAAAATGACAAACGAGACAAGTCCAAGCCAGCAGAAATTAGTTGTACAGCTTGAAGAGAATGCAATGGATTCTCTTGTACACGGCGTAGAGCATCACCTTTATGGTAGAAGAAATACAGATTGGAAATATGTTATTTTGCACGTTTTTCACGCTGTTGAACTTTTCTTGAAGGCGAGACTTGCAAAACATGATAAAAAACTTATTTATACAAATCGTAAAAATGGACATACGGTTGGTTGCGTTGAAGCAATTAAGCGATTGATAAACGAAGTTGGTATTCCGCTGGATAGATACGTAAAATATGAGTCGAATGGCTCTCAAAAAGCTAGGTATCAGTTAGCTGGAGAGTTAGAAGAGCTACAACAAGCAAGAAATAGTATTGAGCATAAGGAAGCTTCCCTTGACGAAGGTGAAGTCAAGAATTTTTTAGGTGTTGCATTCCGCTTCTTAGATGATTTCGTGCATCGAGAGCTAGGGCTAAGTTTGTCTGAAAAATTAGAAGAGCTTGACGATATTCGATGGGAAGAGATGATTGAAGCAGGCGTAGAAGAAGGAGATATACCCGAGCAAAATAGCTATCAAACGCTCTCTATTGCGTATCTCTCTTATATTAAGCATATGTCGGATCGAGGTATACCGCTACATCCCAAGGAAAGGGTCGATCATTCATTTTTTGCGTGTGAACAATGTGGTGAAGAAGCAGTTGTTCTACCCGATCCCAGATCGGACTCTACAATTACTTACTGCTACAATTGTCGTGCTAAATATCAAGGTCATACATGTGCAAGATGCGAGCAGACATACATAGAATATTTAGGTGAATGGGAAAAAGGGGACAATCCACCTGAACCTCCTAATTTGGAAAGCCTTGTGAACTCTGGGGAAAATGATGTATCTTTTTGTGAGATGTGTCAAGATTGGATCGCAGATCAGTAATACTGTTAATTAGGATTTCAACTTTATCTTTGTGCCGCTGGCTTTCCATTTCACCAACACAAAAGTTTGTATATCGGGATAACCGTTTGAGAGTACGAGTTGGGGTTTGTCGTCACGCTTTCACGAATGGTAGACTCTTCGCTCTAGCTTAATTGTTGGAGAAGTTCGGGCGGCGCGCAGGGGTTTCGGGCAACAACACGGGCAAATTGGGGCGCGATCGCGGCCAGTTCCATCATGCGATCGCGCTCTGTATTCGGATCGTTAGCTTCTTCAAGCAGGCGATTAAAATCAGAAATCGTCTCCATTTTCTCACCTAAACATTAAATCGGAATAACAACACATCCCCTTCCTTAACCTCATACTCTTTCCCTTCCGAACGAACCCGACCTTTTTCCTTCGCCGCACCCATCGAACCCGCCGCCACTAAATCTTCATACGTTACGGTTTCTGCGCGAATAAATCCCCGTTCAAAATCGCTATGAATCACTCCCGCTGCTTGGGGTGCCGTCATTCCCGAAATAATTGTCCAAGCGCGCGTTTCTTTCGGCCCGGTTGTTAAATACGTGCGCAACCCTAGCAAGTCGTAAGTCGCGCGAATCAACGATTTTAATCCCCCTTCTTCCACGCCCAACGCCTCTAGAAAATCGCCCCGTTCTTCTTCGGGCAATTCGATTAACTCCGACTCCACTTGTGCGGAAATAATAACCACTTTTGCCCCTTCAGATTCGGCAATTTTCCGCACCGATTCGACCCATTGATTGCCTGTCGCTAAATCGTCTTCCGAGACATTGGCGGCGTAAATAACCGGCTTTTGCGTTAATAATCCCAAAGGTTTGACTAACTTCTCTTCCTCTTCAGTCAATTCAACCTGTCGCGCTGGTTTTCCTTCATTTAAAACAACGAGGATTTTTTCCAACGCTTCCAATTCTGCCTTCGCCTCTTTGTTGTTGGACTTAGCTTGTTTGCGAACGCGATCGCATCTTTTTTCCACTTGCCCTAAATCGGAAAGAGCCAGTTCTAAATTAATCACTTCAATATCGCGCGCCGGATCGACGGAACCGGAAACATGGACAATATCGTCGTTTTCAAAACAGCGAACGACATGGACGATAGCATCGACTTCGCGAATGTTCGCCAAAAATTGATTGCCCAATCCTTCCCCTTGACTCGCCCCTTTAACCAATCCGGCAATATCAACAAATTCAATTCTTGTCGGCACAATTTGCTTAGATTGTGAAAGTTCTCCCAAGACATCTAGGCGTTTGTCGGGAACGGCAACGACACCGACATTGGGTTCGATGGTACAAAAAGGAAAGTTAGCGGCATCTGCTTTGGCATTTTCAACTAAAGCATTAAATAAAGTCGATTTTCCAACATTGGGGAGTCCAACAATTCCAGCTCTCAGCATAATTAAAATGGGAAATAGGTAATTGGGAATAGGGAATGGGGAATTGGGAATTTGGGAATTGATCAACGGATGTCTAGGTCGTGTGCCGACCCCCTTGCCCCCTTGTATAAGGGGGTTGGGGGTAGAGCGGCACGGTTGTTTATGGGAAATGGGAGATTGGGAATTAATAGATTTTGTGCTAAAGTTTCATGGGGCGGGAAACGAGGAATGTTTGTCTTAATTGTGTAATAAACGTTAGCGTAAGTTGACGCGCGTTTAAATTGGGGATGACAAGATTATCCATTACCCATTATTATCCATTACCCACAAACTGTATTTTACCGTTATCCATGTCGTTTTCCGCCGATTCCTCCCAAAAGCGACTGCCCTTGTTAGAAAGGTTGCGATCGCGCGCCGCTCAACCCGATGCCGCTTTCTACGCGCCGGGACACAAACGCGGACAAGGCATTCCCGACGCACTCGCCCATCTTTTAGGCCCCTCTGTCTTCCCAGCAGATTTGCCAGAATTGCCAGAACTCGATAACCTCTTTGCACCCCAAGGCGTTATTGCAGAAGCGCAAAACCTAGCCGCCGAAGCCTTTGGCGCGCAACGAACCTGGTTTCTCGCCAACGGTTCCACTAGCGGTATTATCGCTGCAATTTTAGCCACTTGCAACAGCGGGGACAAAATTATCTTGCCGCGCAATAGCCATCAGTCGGCGATCGCGGGACTCATCCTCTCCGGCGCGATACCCATCTTCATTCCGCCCCAATACGACCCCGCTATCGATCTTGTTCTCAGCGTCACCCCAGAAGCCGTAGAACAAGCCCTAAAGCAAAATTCCGATGCAAAAGCGGTAATGGTCGTTTATCCCACCTACCACGGCATCTGTTGCGACCTCGCCGCCATCGCCCAACTCGCCCACCGCCACAACATCCCCCTCCTCGCCGACGAAGCCCACGGCGCGCACTTTGCCTTTCACCGCGACTTACCCGATTCCGCGATCGCCGCCGGAGCCGATATCAGCGTACAATCGACCCACAAACTGTTAGGCGCGATGACCCAAGCTTCGATGTTACACCTCCAAGGCGATCGCATCGATCCCCAACGCCTCGCCCTTTCTCTGCAACTCGTCCAGTCCACCAGTCCCAGCTATCTCCTCCTCGCCTCCCTCGATGCCGCCCGCCAGCAAGTGGCTTTGCAGGGAGAAGCGTTGATGAGTCGAACCTTAGAATTAAGCGATCGCGCCAGCGCCGAAATTGCCCAAATTCCCGGCTTATCCGTCCTCCAAACCCCCCCTCATCTCCAACCCGGTTTTGCCGATCGCGATCGCACTCGTCTCGTCGTTTTCACCTCCCAACTCGGACTCACGGGGTTTGAAGTGGATGAAATCTTATCCCAACAGTTGGGAGTCACCGCCGAACTGCCCATGTTGCACCATATCGCCTTTATAATTACCCTCGGCAACACCGCTGCCGATATTGAAAAGTTGATTCAAGGGTTCCAAAAATTAGCTCAAACCCCCCGTCACCCCCTCTCCCCGTCACCCCCTCTCCCCGTCACCCCCTCTCCCCGTCACCCCCTCTCCCCCAGAGAAGCCTTTTTTGCCGCCACCGAAACCCTTCCTCTCGAAGAAACCGCAGGACGTATCAGCGCCGAATTAGTGTGTCCCTATCCCCCCGGAATTCCCCTGCTGTTGCCCGGAGAGGCGATCGCGCGTTCTGCTTTGAACGATTTACAGCAAATCCTCGCTTCGGGGGGAATTGTTAGCGGATGTAGCGATCCCAGTCTCAAAACTCTAAAAATAATTAAGCATCAAGCTTGAATCTTTAGATACATATCTTCAGATGGGAGCGTGTCATTTGTAGCCCTCTCCCTAAATCCCTCTCCCAACTTTGGGAGAGGGATTTTAATTTTGAAATCGTGCTTGCAGCGTCTATTTCATATTAGATAAATGTCTTTTAATTTTCCCGTAAAAAGCCAATTAACGAAAGCGATCGGGATTGAGTCGAGGGGCTGGAGAGGGGCGCGAAAATCCACCCGGCAGTCGTTCCCCCGTGCCGCCATCTGCGGGCGAGAGGAAAGGACGCAAGTACAACGCATCTGCGCGATCGCGCTGTCCGCCGAGAACGCCTGAAATTGCGCCGTTTCCTCCTAAAACTCGGTCGAGTTCGGTAAAAATACTCGAACCTGCGTTCCCTTCGACGTAAGTGGTCACGCCTTCAGTCATTTGACCGCTATCGGCAACAGTCAGGTTTTCAAAAACGCGATCGCGCGTTATCATCGGGTTTTGTCCGGGGGGAACGGTGAACACGATGCGACACCGAGAATCTTGCTGCGTCGTCGCGCACACGACATCATAATTGTTTTCAATTCCGGTTCGCAGCTCGAGCAAACCGTCGGGACGATAGGACTCGAGGCGCTCGCTGATGGCAACGCAACGGTTTTGGGCGGTCCATCCCCCTCCCATTGCACTTGGAACTGCCCAAGGATAGGCTTCTTGATATTGGTCTTCGGGATGGTACATAACAGTATATTGCCCGTTTGTATATTCGCAGCTAAAACGAGTATCTCTTTGCGCTTCCTCCCCTGGAATGCCCGAACCGCCGCCAGAGTTGGGATTGGTGTCGATAATGACATCGGGTCGGCGCGGGTTGTTTTGGCTCAATTCCCAAGAAGGAGAGGTTTGCGCGATCGCGCTCCCGGCACTCAGTATCATTACTGTACCCAGGGAAAAGCTCGCGACCTGAAATGCAGGAATTTTAAGTCCGGCTGAAGAGGAATCCGATTTCATGGGTATATTTCCTTGCTCTTGCTTGAGGGACGAACATCACCTTGAACCTTCGGTGACGAATGAAAAGATTGTTTTGTTCCCGCGATCGCGCGATTGTTCCCTCGAATTTTATTGAGTATTGCAAACGTATGCAGCCGATCGAGGTACTTTTGGCGGCTATATGTTAATCAACCGCCTAAGTCTTGACAAAACCCAGCCTTATTTATGCCTATGATAAAGTAAAAAACAAAGATATCGTAACCGCCCTTCGATTAGTTGCAAAGAATCAAGAGATATTGTTGAAAAAATGGCAGGAGATACATGGCATTTAAAAATTGGGAAGCAGAACTTACAGAAGAAAATCTCAAATCAGAAATCCAACAAGCAAAAGCTGCATGGAAGAAAGCCGAGGCAACCGAGCCTCGCGCTCAATCCGTGCATTACGATGAGTCAGACAACTTAATTACTATCCACCTCAAAAATGGGGTAATTTTTAGCTTTCCACCAGAACTTGCTCAAGGCTTAGAAGGAGCGTCACCCGAACAACTTGCAGATGTTTTGCTAATTCCTTCGGGGAATAGCGTTCATTGGGAAAGTTTAGATGTCGATTTTGGGATACCCGAACTGGTTGCCGGTATTTTTGGGACTAAAGCTTGGATGGCGGAACTGGGTCGTAAAGGAGGACGAGTCAGTTCGGAAGCCAAAGCGATCGCGGCTCGGAAAAATGGCAAAAAAGGAGGACGACCCAAAAAGAAAGCGCCATTCAACTAAAAATAGATTCACTTAAATCCAGCCAATTTGATTCAACCGGTCAAAACCGAAAAACAGCGCGACCAATCGCGTTCTTTTCGGTTAAGAATCCCTAAACGGCTGCATGGGTGCAATTCGCGGGTCGATAATTTTTTGACCGAAATCGGGGAATTTAATGGCTAAATTGGTTTTGCGTCCCGTTCCAAAAATATGAGTGATTTCTCCTTCGCCAAAGGTTTTATGAATCACGCGATCGCCAACTTGCCAATTTATCCCAGTCTCTTTCGCCGAAGGAGACGATTTCTTGTTTTTTTCCCAACTGCGATCGCGCAATTGTCTCGTTTGTTGCACATTACTTGCAACTAACTCTTTAGGAATTTCGCTCAAAAATTGCGACGGAATTGCCGTTTCCCTCGATCCCCACAAAGCGCGCTGTCTCGTATAGGTTAAAAAGAGCTGTTCTTGGGCGCGCGTCAGTCCGACGTAACACAGGCGGCGTTCTTCTTCCAAGGCAATGGGATCGTTCAACGTTCGCGCGTTGGGAAATAACCCCTGTTCCAATCCCACCAAAAAGACGACGGGAAATTCTAACCCCTTAGCTGAATGCAATGTCATTAAAGAAATCGCCTCTTGTCCTTCTTCAAGATTGTCCAAATCCGAGGCGAGAGAGGCATTGGCTAAAAATGCTTCGAGACTGGTATCTTCGTTTTCTTCTTGGAATTGAACAACGGCATTATACAACTCAAAAATGTTTTCCAACCGGTTATCCGCTTCCTCAGTTCCCTGTTTCTTCAAGTCGTCGATATATCCCGCCTCTTCCATTAAACCCTGCACAATTTCTGCTGCCGTCAATTCGTTAAGTTTTTCTCGATAATCTCGAATTAACTCGGCAAAACGAACCACCGATTTTGCAGCGCGTCCGCTGAGGGTATTGGCAGAGGTTTCGTCGGCTAAAATTTCCCATAAAGGAACATTTAATTCCCGCGCTGCACCGAGTAAATTATCGATGGTTGTTTGTCCGATGCCGCGACGGGGGGTGTTGATGACGCGCAGCAGACTGACGGTATCGGCGGGATTTGCTAGGATTCGTAAATAGGCGATCGCGTCTTTAATTTCTTTGCGATCGTAAAATTTCAACCCACCAACGATAATATAAGGCGCTCGTCCTCGCAAGACATCTTCAAATACGCGAGATTGGGCGTTGGTTCGATATAAAATCGCAAAGCTTCCCCAACCTAATTCGGGATTTTCGTGTTTTAATGTTAAAATCTTCTCAATAACAAACCGCGCTTCAATTTGCTCGTTATCGGCTTTGTAGCGATAAATTTGTTCGCCAGTTCCCCGCGTCGGTCTCAAAACCTTATCGATGCGTTGCGTATTGTTCTCGATCAGTTTATTAGCAGCTTGAAGAATGTTTTCCCGAGACCGATAGTTCTCTTCCAACTTCACCATCGTTCGCGTATCGTCGTCGGGCAAACCATCGCCGAAGTCTTCTTGAAATCCCAATAAAATCCTGAAATCCGCCATTCTAAAGGAGTAAATGGATTGATCGGCATCACCAACAACAAACACGGAGCGATTTTGCCAATTCCACTCGCTTTTTCTCGTTTCTCCGTTCGTTGCAAGGAGGCGAATCAGTTCGTATTGAATGCGGTTGGTATCTTGATATTCGTCTACTAAAATGTGATGAAATTGCTTGTGCCAATAGCCCAAAACTGTTTCGTTTTGTTGATAGAGGCGAACGGGAACTAAAATTAAATCGTCAAAATCTAGGGCATTATTAGCGGCGAGTTGACCTTGATATTCATCGTAAACTTGGGCTATAACTCGACCTTTATAATTGGATTCTTGTTGGGCGTATTCCGATGGGAGCAGTCCAGAGTTTTTAGCGTTACTAATGGCGTAGCGGACGGAACGGGGATTAAACTTTTTATCGTCTAAATTGAGTTGTTTGGTGACAATATTTTTGACGAGGCTTTGTGCGTCGGATTCATCAAAAATCGAGAAATTTCGATTCCACGTGCGTCCTTTTTCATCCTGGTATTTATTGATATCGTAGCGAAGGATGCGGGCGAATAGGCTGTGAAATGTGCCAATCCAAAGAGGTTTAGTCGTTGTTTTGTAAACGCGCGATCGCAATTTGGTTTGCTCTTCGGGGGGAAGCAACTCAAAGCGCTGCTGGTGTTTTTGCTCGGCATAGTGCTGGGCAAAGATAATCTCGATGCGATCCTTCATTTCTCGCGCCGCTTTGTTAGTAAAAGTGACGGCTAAAATATTAGCCGGATCGACGCGGTGTTTGAGAATGAGGTTGGCAATGCGATAGGTTAACGCTCTCGTTTTACCCGAACCCGCACCTGCAACCACTAACATCGGACCGCAAAAGTGTTCGACTGCGCGACGTTGGGAGGGGTTGAGGCGAGCGAGAAAATCAGTGCTTTGAGTCATTGCACTATCGAGCTGAAGGTGTATTTACCCCCTCACTCTATAGCATTTTCATTTAAGTTGTAAAATTCTCCCTTGAGGGGCGTTTTATAAAACGTCTCTACCTACACCCCTGTTTTTTGCCTAAAGATGGGTTAAAAATCCGACTAAATTGTGTCCGGCGATCGCGTCGAGCAATAAGAGAGAGATGACAGCGATCGCAGCTAAGCGTCCGCTAGAGAGTTCTGCATCTTCGCCGAACCTGGTGTTAACTCTCGCATCGACGCAGACTTTGGAGCCGAGCGCGGCATCGTTGAGTCGGTTATCTCTATTAGTGTTATAGCCGTTGCTTATCATGATTTGATCCTATTGAACGAATTTGATTAATGAATTGATTGTAAATCAATGTAACAGATATAAATAATAATTACAACCCCTTGACAGAAGCACGAGAGCGTGAAAATCGATTTGAGCAGAGATTGCAGTTCGACGGCTCCTCGCCACCCAGATTTCGTTAAGGTAGATTAAGACCGACAGCAGAAGTAGAAGTAGAAGTAGAAGGAACGCCAATGTCAGATCGATTAATTCGCGCTACCGCAGCAGACGGGGGAATTCGCGCTGTTGGAGTCATTACAACTCGCCTAAGCGAAGAGGCTCGTCAGCGTCACAACCTTTCCTACGTCGCCACCGCAGCATTGGGGCGCGCCATGACTTCGGGGTTATTGCTGGCCTCGAACATGAAACGAACCGGCTCGAGAGTCAATATTCGCATTAAAGGTAAAGGGCCGTTGGGAGGACTCTTAGTCGATGCGGGACTCGACGGAACGGTACGCGGCTATGTAGATAATCCCACCATTGAGTTGCCGCCCAACGCCCTGGGAAAACTGGATGTTGGCGGTGCAGTGGGACGCGATGGATATTTATACGTCGTGCGCGATGTCGGCTACGGCTATCCCTATTCGAGTACGGTGGAGTTGGTTTCCGGCGAGGTGGGAGAGGATGTTGCCCATTATTTAGCCACCTCCGAACAAACTCCCTCTGCCCTGTTAGTGGGGGTTTTTGTAGGGGCGGACGGCGTGACGGCGGCTGGGGGGTTGCTGTTACAGGTGATGCCTAAAGCGGCGACGGATGAGGAGTTGGTCGCGCTGTTGGAATCTCGGGTGTCCCAGCTAAGTAGTTTTACGACGCTATTGCGAGAGGGAAAAACTCTACCGGAGATGTTCCAGGCGTTGTTGGGAGATATGGGGTTGGAGATTTTGCCCGAAGTGCAGATGGTGAATTTTAGCTGTCGGTGTTCGTTTAATCGGGTTTTAGGCGCTTTGAAAATGTTAGGCGTTGACGAATTGCAAGATATGATCGAAAAAGATGACGGCGCAGAAGCAACCTGCGATTTTTGTGGGGAAGTGTACCAAGCCAGTAGCGGTCATTTGGCCCAATTAATTGAAGATTTACAAGCCCAAGCGGGACCGGTGTAGAACGTTTTTTACAATGAATAATGAATAATGAATAATGAATAATTGCCTCTCCTTAAAAGAAGAGGATTGAAATGAAGGAAAATCTACGATCGCGCCCGGACAACTCACGGCAATTAGGAGGGGCTGTGTGCGGGTAGGAATTCTCCTGCGTCCGCACCTTGTAAGCCCCGTGTCCTTTTCTTCCTTTATGAAGAGGTCTTAGACCCAATTTAAGAATTGTTAATTATTAATTGCTCGATTACCCCTTTTGATATATTAAATGCCTTGATATACAGCGTTTTCGAGAGTAAGAGATGCGTAAAAGACTTTGTTGAGGTGCTTAGAACCACAGAGACAAAAACTTCATTGAGTCCTTTTCTATGAAGTTGGTCTAAAACTCTCCTTTCTCACATCTATCTGTAATTTTTGAAATTTTTGATAGAGCGCCACGCATTTAGGTTAGGACATATGTATAAACTGGTGGGGCTTATTGTTGCCCTCATCTACTAGCCGTTGAGCCTGTATTATCTCATTGGGAGAAGCGCGATCGCAAGGCAATCCCGCTCAAATTTAGCTAAACTCAATTTACCGCTCCAAGTTTGCGGAAAGCGACCTTCCCTCATTGTAGATCGCCTCGTCCTGTTTTACCCAAGCAAGAGGGACATTTATGAAGTATCAAATTCGCTATAAGCCGATGTTTGCGGCAATCTTTGTCCGCCTCGAACCGGGAGACAGTATTATTGCTGAAGCCGGCGCGATGGCAAGTATGAATGCCGAACTTTCGATGACAACTCAACTTTCGGGTGGATTTTTCAATGCTCTTCTTAGAAAGTTTTTCGGCGGCGAGACCTTATTTATTAATCAATTTACCAATAAAACGCGCCAACCTCTCACCCTAGTCTTAACCCAAGCTGTTATCGGCGATATTGAAGCTATTGAACTGAGAGGAAAACAAATTTGCTTTCAACCGGGCGCGTATATCGCTCACACTCCGGGCGTAAAAATGAGCGTTCATTGGGCGGGTATAAAAAGTTGGTTTGCGGGAGAAGGATTGTTTAAACTGAAACTTGGCGGTAATGGAACCGTCTTTTTTGGTGCCTATGGTGGACTGACGAAAAAGCGAATTTCTGGCGAGTTTATTGTCGATACCAGTCACTTAGTTGCCTACGAACCTAGCATTCAAATGGGAATTGGACTATCGGGCAGTTTAGTCGGTTCCCTAACATCAGGAGAGGGATTCGTCAACCGATTGTCGGGAAATGGAATAATTTACCTTCAATCGCGCAGCATGGATGGTTTGGTTAAGTTTTTGCGCTCAAAATTTTAGAGAGGAGTTGCCCATTCTATGGATATTCAATTATTACATCAACCCGAAAGCGCGATCGCACAGATTACCTTGGGTGCGGGCGAGGAATTAGTCGCCCAAGCTGGCGCGATGATTGCAATGAGTAGTAATATCAACGCAAATACCACGCTGCGCAAGGGAAAAGGCGGGGGAATTCTGGGGGGACTTAAACGGATGGTTGCGGGAGAGTCGCTTTTTTTAAGCGTTTTCCGCTCTCCTGTTCCCAATAGCGAAATCCTTCTCGCTCCTAAATTTATTGGCGATTTATCGATTTATGAATTGCACGGTCAAGAATTAGTCGTTCAAGCGACTTCCTATTTGGCATCCGAACCCAATGTCGATATTGATATTGGCTTTCAAGGATTCAAATCTTTCTTTTCGGGAGAGTCGATTTTTTGGCTCGTTCTCAGCGGACAAGGAAAAGCCTTACTGACCTCATTTGGTGGGATTTACGAAATTCCGGTAAATGGAGAATATGTTGTAGATACTGGGCATATTGTCGCTTTTGAAAGAAGCTTAAATTTTAAAATCGGAAAAGCCAATCCAAGTTGGTGGGGAGCGCTTTTGGGCGGCGAAGGATTGGTTTGCCGCTTCCAAGGAAAGGGGAAATTGTACTGCCAAACTCATAATACGGGCGCTTTTGGGATGGCAGTGGGTCCCGGTCTTCCGTCCCGTTAAGGTCGAAAAGATTGCACACTTCTAACTCTAATAAAACAATGTCTAACGAAGATTCACGACTCCGTAAAACCAGAACCGGCGAATTTGCTTACAAAATCGAACACGCCCCGGCTTATGCTTCGTTGGTTTTAACATTGCAAGCCAATCAAACCGTTTTAGTTGAAGCTTCGGCGATGGCGGCAATGGATTCTTGCATTACCATGAAGTCGAAAGTTCAAGGGGGTTTGTTAAAGGGAATCGGTCGAATGCTGGGCGGAGAATCGTTATTTATCAGCGAATTTACCTCCGAAAAACGACGGGGAGAATTGTATATTTCGCCGGGATTGCCGGGAGATATTAAACACTATCGCATTCAATCGGGAAAGGCATTGATGGTGCAATCGGGAGGTTTTGTCGCTTGCAGTCCGAAGGTGGAGATTGATAGTAAATTTCAAGGGTTTAAAGGATTTTTTAGCGGCGAATCTTTGTTTTTGTTGCGCGTTGCGGGGAATGGAGATTTTTGGTTTAGTTCCTATGGCGCAATTGTGGAGGTTCCGGTTTCGGGAGAATATATTGTGGATACGTCGTATATTGTTGCCTTTGAAGATTCCCTCACCTACAATGTAGAAATGATTGGCGGTTTGTCTTGGAAGTCCTTGAGAACTGGGGTTTTAGGTGGGGAAGGGTTAGTTTGTCGCTTTCGCGGCGAGGGACGTTTGTGGATTCAATCTCGCAATCTTTATGCGCTGTTGGAGTTCTTGAATCCCTTTCGTCCGACGAGTAGTAATTAACGGGAAGAATGGAAGAATTCAGAATGGAAGAATGGAAAGAGTAGGGACGTTTTATAAAACGTCTGTACATCGGTGAAAGATTAGTACAGAACGGAAGAAGGGAGGGAGTGAAGAAGTTATTGATTATTCCGATCGCGGAAAATGAAGGACAAAGCACGATGCAAGTCCTGTTATAGTCTATTGCTCGCGCTCTCTGTCCCATTGGCGTAGTATAATTGTAAATTGGTGCGATGACTCAAGAAAATTATAGTTATAGCGATCGCAACCCTCCTCCCAACAACCGCCAACTGCTAATCCTGTTGGGCGCGGCGATTGCGCTGATTATCGGTATTATTTGGGCGCTCGGATTGGCGATTAATGGTATAATTGGTTTGATTCCGCCCCAAGTCGAGCTAAAATTGGGGTCTTTCATCGTTCCGGTGTTTGAGGAACAAGCCAAACCGTCTCCCGCACAAGACCGTTTAAATCAACTTCTCGATCGCCTCGAACAGCATTTACCCCAAGAACAGCAGGAACGGGACTATGGAGTATTGTACGTTCCCCAAGATACCGTAAACGCGATCGCGATTCCCGGCGATGTCGTCATTATTTACAAAGGACTCCTCGAACAAATGGAGTCGGAAAACGAACTGATGATGGTTTTGGGACACGAATTAGGACATTTTGCCCATCGCGATCATTTGCGGCGACTGGGACGCAGCGTATTGTTGCGTTTTGCGATCGCCTATTTTGTTGGCGATGCTGGCGCGTTACAAGGCATCCTTGCCAACAGCGCCCTAAAAGTAGGAGAGTCGCGTTTTTCCCAGTCCCAAGAAATGGCAGCCGATGAGTTTGGATTAACGCTGCTCAATGCAACCTATAATCGTGTAGCTGGTGCGACAGACTTTTTTGCGCGACTGGCAAAAGAACGGGGGCAAAATTGGGCGATTTTATCGACCCATCCCGCCCCAAAACGGCGCGTTCGCAAATTAAATCGTTTAATTTCCCAGCGCAATTATCCCATTGGTGAGAAAGTTCCGTTACCGTCAGTATTGCAGTCTGATTTATAATGGGATAATTTGTCATTCGTCATTAGTGAAAAGAAAAATGAGGAATTGGGTCTCGCAGATTAAACCCATATAATTCTGCTTGAGGGCGGTTTTCGCTGCGACTGACCACGAGACGGTAGTCAGTGGGTTGCGACCCAAACAATGTCATAGGAGGATGACCGCGCAACAAATCGATTTCAATCAGATGGGAAAGACTGCCTAAAATTTGTCCTCGCTTGCGTTCGTATGCCTCTCTTCCCTTACCATTTTGTTTATTCTTGGGGGATATAGCAATCCTAAATAGGTTGTGGCAATTTTAAAAACGGCGATCCTTTTCTGCTTGAGAATTTATAGCTTAAAGTAGGCGGTTCTCTACTGCTATTTTTATTTCGTTTGAACGTAGGGACGTTCAATTGAACGTCCCTACTTATTTTTCTTCCCGACAGTAGGGAGAACAGATATTCCATGCTTTGTCTATCGAAGCTGAAGCTTTACTCAGTTCTAAAAAACACTCTTTCAGGCAGGAAGCCAACTTAACCCGATGTTTAGACAAATGACCGAAACGCCCCTTCCTCAATAAGAACTTCCCGACTTGCGGTGGGCGATCGCGCTGGGGTGCAGGCGACGGTTTTTCAAGTTAGCTCTGTACATCATCATGGTCCTACAATTCTAGAATTGGGATGGTTGAGTACCCGTAATAGTTTCCAAAACCCTGCATTTGTTTTTCAGGATAATTTTAGAAAATTTACAATTGGTGCGATCGCGCTATAGGGGCAGGCGAAGCGGCGCACAACGCAGCGCCCAACCAGAACGGACGCGCGTTTGGGAAGAATATTTAGAGGTTTTGCTATACTTTAAACGATTTCCCCCAGGCGCGCGCGAAGCGCCTCAGCCCTTAGCAATGCAGATTGAACCTTACACGCCTCATCACCGCGATGCCGTCATTCATCTTTCGCTTCGAGCTTGGGCTCCCGTCTTCGACTCGCTCCAGAAAGCGATGGATTTGGAGGTCTATCGGGAATTCTATCCCAATTGGCGCGCGAGCCAGCAAAAGGCAAGCGCTCTGCGCTGCTATGAGGTACAGTAACAACAACGATCGAACCAATTTCTTGTCAATCGTCTAAATTCAGTATTGTGTAGGGTGGGAATTGCCGCTCAAAAGCTAGATTCAACAAATTCTCTCACCCTTGGCAATGCCCACCACGCGCCTTGCTAATCGATTGTACTATGATACAGCTCAAGGCGCTGTAATCGGGAGACGATCGTGCAATGGAAGAATTAGAACAATATCGCAATTATATTCAGGAATTATTAACCGATCGCGCCGCCCGAAAGTGGGATGACGACTTTCAGGTGCAGACAATTTTCGATCCCGTTCGCGATCGTTACCAACTGGTCTTTGTGGGTTGGAACGAAGCAGAACGAATTTACGGCGTAGTGCTTCATTTGGATATTATCGATGGAAAAATTTGGGTTCAGCAAGATGGAACCGAAGTCGGAATTGCCAATCAATTGGTTGAATTGGGCGTGCCGCGATCGCGGATTGTTTTAGGTTACGATCCGCCTTTTGTTCGAGGAGATACTGAGGAGTGCCGTGGGGTAATTAATTGCGATCGCGATCTAGACTTTCACATTTTCCAGAACCCTCGGCACTAAATAAACAAGGCAGGAGAAACGTTAAAAAACTCTCCAAGCGCTTTAGCTTGCGATTTACTAATTTCTCTCTTGCCATTGACAATTTCTGAAACCAGCCCCTTTGAACCGATAATATCCACCAAGTTTACCTGTTTAAGCTCTTGGGCGTTCATCAGATGCAATAAAACAGCCTGTGGAGATGAAGGTTCTGAGGGCAATCTTTCATCTTCGTAAGCTTCAACAAGAACGGCAAGAACTTCCAGAAGCGAGCCTTCTTCAGCAGTTAAGTCTTCTCCTCGCTCCATTAATTGCTCTATAATTTCACAGCTCCTCTCGTATTCCGATTGAGAGTTTATGGCTTGAGGTTGATATTGAACTAAGAGAGAGCCGTAGACGTTGGGATTTAATACAGTTGTCATGGTACAATTGACTCGTTTATTGTGTAATGGAACCAATGGGGAGTATTGCTCCCCAATAATTTTACGAATTCAGTCTATCTTTTATACTTTTTAAAGTAAGGGTTTTTCTTCAATTGTTTTAAATCGTATTCTTTATGAGTTAGAAAATACTTATAAAAAAATGTCTGTGATTTAAAATTAAATCCGACAATTAAACGACAATCTTTAATATTAAATACTAGAAAATTTCCAACTTTATCTACAGAGCGCTTATAAGTTTTTCTGATATCATCTAAGTGTCGCCAGTTTGAGCTTTCAACAATATTGCACCAAACTTTAACCTCATCTTGTATATCTTCAGGAAACCTCTTAGAATCTTCAATGACATTTAGTCTCTTAATTAACCTCATAGGCACGTGAATGATAAACTACTCTTTCATGTTCTCATATTGAGAACATTTTGTCAAGAGTAGACTGACTCAAAATTGGGGAGGTACGCTTCGCACGTCCTTCCCCACACCCGACAAACAGCACAATTTCCCGATCGCGCAGACTTCCTTAATAAGAACTTCCCGACTTGCGGTGGGCGATCGCGGTTACGCCAGAGGGTTCGAGAACTTGACCGGTGTCAATTGTCGCATAAACCAACCAGCGATCGCCGCAATTCATTCGCTGTTGTACGGTACACTCCAAATAAGCCAAAGCTTCGCTCAAAATCAAACAGCCATTTTCCGCCGCTTGCGTTTCCAACTGGGCAAATGGATTTTCCCCCGTAACGACGCGAGGAGAGAAATGTTTGCGCACGTTGCGCCCTTCCTTCAAAATATTCAAAACGAAGCGATCGCCGCTGAGAATCAACGAATCGGCATTTTGCTCTTCAGCTACCGCAATCATCAATCCCGGCGGATTAAACGTCGCTTGGGACACCCAAGATGTTAAAATTCCCGAGTGTTTCTCCCCTTCTCGCACTGCAAGGACGCACAGGGAACCAATAATTCGCCCTACTGCTTGTTCGGTGCGATCGATTTGCGTTTCCGTAATGCCTTGACGCGGCGCGCTGAGTTTCTTTTTCTTCTTCAAAACCCGCGCAAATTCGGCCCCCGCTTCCTGACATTGTTGTAAGTTCTCTTCGGTGGGACTGAAGCGAATGCGCAACGGTTCAAACCCCAGCCGATAGTTGGCATCGATTAATTTACTCTCCAACAAATCGATGGCTTCTCCACTCCAACCGTAGGAACCAAATACGCCCGCCAATTTGGTTTTAGCCGCAGCCGATAGTACAATGCCTAAAGCTGTTTCGATTTGGATGGGGGCGTGGCCGCCGAGGGTGGGAGAACCGATGATAAACCCGTCGCAAGCTTCAATAGCGCGGGAAATTTCCTCGGCTTCGGCGAGTTCGCAATTAATCGATTCTACTGCAAGACCGCTGTCCATCAATCCTTGGGCGATCGCGTCGGCAATGACTGCCGTGTTGCCATAGGCTGAAGCATACAACAACGCCGCGCGCAACTCCTGGGTTTTTTGCTGCTGGCACCAGGTGCGATAGTCGTAGGTGAAGCGGCTGAGACTGTTGCGGACTAAGGGTCCGTGGCCGGGGGCGTAGGACTTTGCAGAGAAGGAGGCAAGTTTATCGAGGGCAGTTTCCACTTGCTTGGTTTGGCTGGCGTGGAGACAATCAAAGTAGTATTTGCGATCGCCGTCGAGTTCTTTCCAATTTTCGTCGAGGTAGCGATCGCTACAGACGTGAACGCCAAAAAGCTTGTCGGTATACAGGATGCGGGTTTGGGGATCGTAGGTACACAGTCCGTCTGGCCAACGGGGAGTCGGAACCGTTGCAAATTGCAGATGATGTCCCCCGCCTAAGTCCAGCGTGTCCTGCGATCGCACAATTTCGATTTGACTCTCCCATTGGGGAAAGGCTGTTTTTAGGGCATTGGAGGCGGGTTTGGAGCAAACGAGTTTGAGGTGGGGCGCGCCTTCTATTATGGCTTTCAGCGTGGTCATGCGGTTGGGATTGACGTGACCCAGGATGATATAATTGATGCGCTCTAAACTGCCCAATTCTTCGAGGAAAATTTGGGTAAAGGATTCGCCAGGAGGATCGATTAAGGCGACGCGATCGCTTTCAATTAAATAGGAATTGGCTGTGGTTCCTTTTTGGCGCGCGTATTCCACTTCAAACTTGAGACGATCCCAAGTGCGCGATCGCATCATTTGCGTATTGTCGGCGATTTCGGCGGTTTGGACATCGCGCGGACGAGAATTAGTCGGTGCTAAAGTTTGTACAGACATTTTCGTATTAGTCATTGGTCATTGGTCATTAGTCATTGGTTCTAGAACCTAAAACCTAGTTCAGTCATTGGTCATTTGTTATTCATTATTTTGCGATTTCTTACACAGCAGTTTACAAATTGACATTGACTAAATTTTGTTTTAATTAAAAGGTCATTCATCGTCTACAAATTGTGTTGTAGGGTTTTACGGTCGGACGAACGATCGTCGCGGTCTAAGCGATTTACCGCCCGTTTTGAGACTTTTTGTTCGGGATCGATACCATCAAAGGTCGGCGGCAACCAAACGCGAAGAGCCATTAATGCGCCTAGAACTAGCAAGAAGGCGCAAGTTGCTAAAACTTGAGTCCATTGGGTTTCTAAAATACCCCGTACAATGACTTCTCGTAAAACCGAAACAATGGAAACTTCTACCGCCACGCCAATGGAAACGCGCTGTTCTTGCAGATAAATAATGAGTAAGCGAAATAACTCAACTAAAATCAACAAAGATAGAATATCGGCAGTGACAACGTGAAATTTAATCGGGGGAAGCATGGAAAGAAACATGGTTCTGATCTGAAGCACCATGAAGCTAAACAGACCGACGCATAAGCAGATGATAATTGCATCTTGCACCAATTCTAAGGTTTTGACGATGCCATTTAAATTCAACCAGCTTTCCCGCTGAATGGGGTTTTTGCGCAGAGATTCGTGCATAGTGGGGAGGGGTTAGGTTTTGTTTGGGTATTAGGTTTGGAGGCCCTTGGCACTCTGAGGTTTTCTCAGATTGTGCAATCGACCTATTGGGTTTTAGGTGCTGAAATTGATGCCCAATGCAGGGGCTAAAGCCCCTACTACGGAACCAATGCAGGGGCTAAAGCCCCTACTACGGAACCAATGCGGGGCTAAAGCCCCTACTACGAACAATCATCAATAATGATTTCCCACTTTGCGGTGGTGAACGGCGGTGAGGGCATCCAGTTTAGCCACTCGTCCGGTTTCCACGTTGGCGTAAATAATCCAATGATCGCTACATTCCATGCGGCTAGTAACAACGCATTCCATGTAAGCTAAGGAATCGGCGAGGATGGGACAGCCGTTACTAGCCCGACGAGTATTCAGTCCGGCAAAGCGATCGCTTCCGGGGGAAAAGCGTTTGAGAAAGTGCTTCATTAAACTTTGATAGTTATCTTCCTCGAGGGCATTGAGAACGAAACGATCGCCATTGTGTAACATCGATTCGATGGCGCGTTCTTTCCCCACCGCAATTGCCACGCCCAAGGGTTCCAAACTCGCTTGCATCACCCAAGAAGCGAACATCGCACTTTCAATTCCCTCTTTTTGGGCAGTGAGAATGTACAAACCGCTGCTAATGCGTCCCAAGGCCCGTTCCATGTCGTTGTCGAGGGACTTAATTTGTTTAATATTGCGATCGCGCGTCAGCCATTGTCCGAGATCGGTTCCCGCTTCGTCGCAGATTTGTTCGATGGCGCGCGCGACGTTGTAGGTGGCGGCGCGATCGGCTGCAACTTTGACTAAAATGGGTGCAAAGGCTTCTATTAAGCCGATTTCCTGAAATTTATTGCGCAACGGGAAAATTGGTTCGTCTTCGCCGCCGCCGGTTTCTAATAACCCCACCGCTTGTTTGTTGTGGGCAGAGGCTAAAATCGTACTTAACGATGCTTGTGCGGTGCGATCGGACTGGGGCGGCATTCCAATAACTAACCCTGCCGCTTGACCGACCAATTCTCGAATGTCTTGGGGTTCGGCGGTACTTAAATCGATGGGTTCCACCGCCACGCCACTGCGGGCAATTCCGCGCGCGATCGCGTTCATCAGGCGATCGCTATACCCGTAGTCGAGGACGTACAATAGGGCAACGTAGGTATCTGCCTTGGCTTGTTCGGCACTCCATTGTTGATAGCGTCCTACCCAGTCGGATAGGTGATGTTGAAGGAGGGGGCCGTGTCCGGTGGCAATGGTGGCGACATCTAACTTATTCATGCGTTTAATGGCAGACAAAACCGATCGCGCATTGGGCCCCATTAAACAATCGTAGTAATACTTAAAATCTCCTTCGAGTAAATCCGGTTCTTCATCAAAAAGGCAATCGTCGCAATAGTGCATCCCAAAGGCATCGCAGGTGTAGAGAATCTGCGTTTTGGCATCATAAGTGAAAATTGTATCGGGCCAATGTAAATTGGGCGCAGAGACAAATTCTAACTCGTGTCCGTTGCCCAAGTCCAGGCGAGAACCGCTTTTGACGATTTCGGAGTTAAAGGGTTGATGAACCATATTTTCGAGGAACTGAATCGCCACTTTTGCCCCTACAATCGTGACTTGGGGCGCGCGTTCCAGTACGTCTTTCACCAAACCGCTATGATCGGGTTCGGTATGGCTAATAATTAGGTAATCTAGTGTAGAAAAATCAATTAATTCAGTTAAATTATTTAAGTATAATTCTTGGAATTTGCGATGAGAGGTATCGACGAGGGCGGTTTTCTCCCCCCGAATGAGGAATGAGTTATAAGTTGTGCCGTTTTGTAGGTCGAATTCGATATCGAAGCGATCGCGATCCCAGTCGAGGGAACGAATTGTCGTTGTATCTGCGCCAATCTCTACGGTTTGCACTGTCAAGCGCGCGGGAAATTGGGTGTCCTGTAAGCGAGTCTCAAGCGCAACCATTTGATGCTGCCTCCGATGGGTGTAACTTTTCTTAACTTCTATAGTCGTTCAGATCGGGGCGATTTGTAAAATGCCAATTTTTTAAGTTAAATATTATCCATACTTATAGCTTGTAAGAACAAAACCATCTCTGGCTTATCAAAATTACCGTTTTTCGAGTTCGAGAAGCTGTAGGAGCTAGGAGAATGCGATCGCTGACTGAGTTCGCGAGAAAAGCGATCGCGAGCCTCTATAGGACGCGATCGCTTTTTGATGACGAAGGAAACAGTCGAATCTCACTACCCGCCTAAAATTTAGCTAACCTTTTTGCGCTTTTTACCCAGTCCCAAAATGCTAGTCGCTAATAATCCCAAAGCTCCTGCCGTTGCGGGTTCGGGGACATCCGATACCTCAACTTCTTCGAGTTCAATATTCCCTTTGAGGGCAATGGCATCATTAGCACATTCCATCAAAAGGTGAGCGACAAACGGAGAGATACCCCCAGGTAATGCACTGCTGAGCAAAGACTTGTCAAACTGAAAGCCAAAGGTGTGAGAACCGCTAGCGTTGAAATGACCGAAATCCAGTCCTGCTGATGCGAGTTGATTTCCATCGAGTAGGTTAATGCCGCCGAGGAAATTACCAGAATCGATGACATTAGTCACCGTCGTATTATTGTTGGTGGGATTAGCCCCCGCATCAGCGCCGTAGAGATAAGTATAGGCCTCGCTTTCGGTGGCAATGTCGGTTCCCATCGTGTTAGCTTTGCCATAGCCCTTATCGTAGTATCGTTTGAGATTATCGTAGCCGGCGTTGGTCGAGGTGACGCTCTTGGTGCTGACGTTACTGTATAGACCGACTTGAGACGCACCGGAATCGTTGGTTCCTGCAAAACGAATGCCGAAGATATCTCCATCTTGCTCAGCAGTTTGGAAATCCTTACCGGAGAAGTTGAAGAATAAGTCTCCGAAACCGACATTGCCATCGGCAGCGCTCCTTTCAGACGCTCCCGTTATAGGCGACCCGCCTGTTAGACCAACAAAGATGCTGTCGGCTGTTTGTTTCACTGCTAAACCTTTAATGTCGTATTTGCTACCACCGGAACCGTCGCCAACTGCGTCAATACCATAGTTCCAATCTTGATAAAGTTGACCGGCGCGAGCTTGGGGTGCGGCGATGACGAGGGTGCAAGCGAGGACTGTGGCGCTTCCGACGAGTTGAGCGAGATTTTTCTGGGTCATGGGTTGAACTCCTTTGTTTTCCTGACTATCCCGGTTATAGAAAAACATATGGGAATATCTTGTGAAAGATTCAGCAAGTTTTTGTAAACTTTGATACCTGAAATATAAAGTTACTACGGAGCTATCTAAGCTGCGGCGTATCAATCTTACCGCCTCCGGAGAGATGGCTCTCGTCGCTCGAAATCGCCCCTTGTGCGTCGCCGGACGAGCGAAGAGGTAATTATTCATTATTCATTATTCATTATTCATCTTGTGCCTTCTAGCGCCCTAACTGATTCAACGCAATCTGGGCGCGGGCGCGAAGGACTAATTCGGATTCAGTTGCAATGACGCGATTGAGTATTTGAGCAATATCATTGATAAATTCAGGAATAGTTTCTCCCAAGTTCTGCAATCCCACGCAGCCCGCATAGCGAACCACCCATTCGGGGTCGTCAAGTACCTGCAAAAGCGTTTTCAGAACGCGAGTTTGGGCTTCCCGTCGTTGGGGTTGGGGCAACTTATGCCAAAGAATACTTCCCAACCCCCTAGCGGCGGCACGACGGACGCTGAGAGAGAAGTCGCCACTCGCCGCGCGGAGTAATAAATCGAGGGCGATGGGATCGCCAATTCCTGCAAAAACCCGCGTCGCCCAAGCTCTTGCTCCGTAATTGTACCCGTCGAGGCGATCGAGTAAAATGGGGACGACGGGTTCGCCAAGTTGGATTAATCCATCCACCGCTGCAACAGCCGCACCGGGATTATTAAAGCCTAAAACTTCAATTAAAGTGGGAATTGCCGCTTCATCGCGCGCGGCAGCTAATGCTTCTACAGCTTCTAATAATTTTTCGGCGGAGTCTGCTTGTTCTACGGTTTGGATGAGTTTGGCTATAGTCATATCAGTTATCAGTTACCAGTTATCAGTTACCAGTTATTATTTTTCAGTACCTCTAACTGTAGTAAAAACCTTGAAATCTGGAATATTCTCTTTCGTAAATCCCCTTAAAGGCGAAGCTTAAGACCAAAAATTTTCGGTTCATTCGGTTTTGGGCTTGGGGTTTGAGGTTTATATACAACAAAAAAATAATGACCAACGATCGATGATTTATACAGGCGGGGTACCTCTACCGCAGCGGGCGGGGAAACCCCGCCCCTACAACCACCCCTTCTTCGCTTTAGCAATTTTCGGCGGGTGAACGGGTTCGACATCGTAAAACGTTCCCAACCCTTCGTATTCAATTAAATAATCGCATTCATATACCTTTCGGCGGCGTTTGTGGGGACGAGGAACTTCAACGCGGTTTAATATCGTCACTCCTTCATCGTCTACTAAAAAGCGATCGCCTAATTGTTTCGCCTGTTCCCCATTACTCAATTCCAAAGCCACATCTTTGAGAACGCTGAGGTATGCACCACCGTCAACGGGTTGTACGGGATGGCGGTTTTCGCGCACGGCTAAAGGCTGTACCGAACTACCTAAAAAACCGCCCGCGCGATAGGTCGATCGGTACCCCGAAGATTTCCCTGCCAACAAAGATAGCGCCGTCGCGATCGCTTGTTTTCTCTGTCCTTCGATGCGATCGAAATAGTGCGTCATTTCGCACGTTTGTAAAAATTCAGTTAACACCATTTGCGCGTGGTTTTCAACCCGGGAACGTAACAAACTAGGAATTTCGGATTCCTCGCGATCGAGTTTCAATAAAACGTCTACAAACGGTTGATTCCACTGTTCGATTTGTTTGGCGATTTCTTTTTTCTTCAATCCCCAGAAATAAGAAATCAAATGGCTGACAATAATCGCTTGAAACGGATAAAGAACAATACTATCGGCTGGATAGGTAAAAATGAAATCCGGGGCATAATCGGGAATCGACTCTAGGGTTTCCTTATCGCTTTCGTGGGCAATAAAAAACGAAGTCGCCACGCGAGGACCAATTTCGCTTGCCGATTTAATTGCCCGCGCGTTGAAAAACGGCCAACTGGGAGGCGGTACATTATGTCCTAAAATCGAGCCTAATGTATGGCGCGTTCGCCGTTTCATGTGAGCATACTTTCCATGTTGAAACTGGAAAAAATGCCAACCGGCAAACATTTCTTGAATCATTTCTGCGGCTTTGTGCGCCTGTTCTTCGGGAACGCCGTCGAGATAGCCAGTATACACAAAATCAAAGTTGCCGCCGACTAATTCAGCGCACATAGTTTGAATTTCAGCGATTAACGTTTTGTCGCTGACAATCTGTTCGGTAACTTCGGGCAAACGAGCGAGTTCTCGATAAATATTGCTAGCATATTCTGTTGAAATATCGCCGCGAACTTCGCCTAAATAGGTATGTAAAGCGAGTTGCCATTGCAATGAAGCCATTGCTGCAAAAGTCGAACCGACGCATTCTTCTTCGGGCAAGTTAGTCACTCCCGCCCCCGCTGCGGGTTGAATGGCAATATCTAACCCCCGTCCAATATTTCCTAACGCGCTCGCTTCGATATTAGTAATGACATAAATCCAAGGTGTTTTCGCGGCAATGAATTCTTGCAAGTATTCTGGCAAATCTTCTCGATAGGTATCGGGTTGCAGCAAGGATTTAATTTCTTGCAATCGTACTTTATCTACAACGACATCGTCTAATTTTGCATCTCTGCGCTCGACTTCTGCTTCAATTCGACTGACGACGGAGTGAAGGTTTGCTAGTTCGTGGGTTAATTTAATGGTATCGGAAGTTCCGCCGGAGTTGGAGTTGGCAATAAATAAAGTATTTTCGCTCACCGAAGGCGGAATGGTATCGGAACCGGTGAATCCATCTAAATTAACGATTGGAATTGCATTTAAACACAATTTCCTTGCTAAATTTCCGGCAATGGTGTTAATTAAAAATGACGTTCCTGCCGCGCCGGTGACGATATGCTGGAGATTTTCTATGCGATCGCGTCGCAATTTTCCATCCTCTGTCCCCATTACCAACCCAATCCCCGCCGCACCTTCTCTGATTTTTATCCTACCGTCAGGCGCTTTTTCAAATAACTTTTCTGTATTTTTGCGTAAGGCTAGGGGTTGAATGACAATAATTTCCTCACCGTACTTATTGTACGGACAAGGAATCGGTCGATCTTGTAAATCTTTATACTGAATTTTAAACACTTTAAGGGGCGCAAGTCTTTCGTGACGTTGGCGTGCTGCTGCACCATCTCCGCAGGATTCCCTAATTTCGGCTGTTTCGTCGTGCCGTTCGATGGGAATGAGGGGAATTTCTTCGCCGCGATAAATATTAAACAAACGAACTTTCCCATTCGCATTCACTTCCACTAACTCGCCGGGAAGAACATCGTAAATGGGCGCTACGCCTTCAGTAATATAAGCCGTTGCTTTAAGATCGTTGAGAAATTTAATGTCGTGAGTGGTGCGGTGGGAAGCTTCAAACTCGCCTTTGGCAACCGCCGCCGGATCGAGCAAAATCACTTGTTCTTTAAGGGCATTTTCCTCGGAAGCTGAGAGAAAAGCTGCGCGATTATAATTGCGAAGATCGTAGGGTTTGGGAATATAAAAAATGATTTCCCCCCCCTCTTCGCCGCCGCGTTCGGTTCCGCCGCGCACCATTGTATACGTGCCGCCGCCGAGGAACTCTGGGGTTGGTTTCCCCAAGGGCGTAAATGATTGAAAGGTAAATTTATTTTTAGGGTTAGAATATTCAAGAATGCGGGCGACGAGAGCGGTAATAATGGTCGTATCGGTTGCTTTAATTGTTGCCATTGCCTCGGCGAGGGCGAGAAGTTCGCCAATCTTTTCGCTAGCCGTCGATCGCGCGTCGTCGCGCAAAAATCCCTGTTGTATAAAAGTGGCAATGGGTTGTTTATCTTTGAAAAAGATAATGCGATCGCCTTTTAAAGAAACATCGAGAGTTTGGTGGGCGAATTCCTCCCCCAAATCGTAATCTCCCACCTGTCCGCTACTATCGACGGTTGCTTCTAACGCTTCCCCTTTCGCCCCCAAGTAGTCGGGATCGGTATAAGCCAGACGATACAACGCCCCTGCCAAAGCGCCTGCTTTTTGATGTTCCCACAGGAACCGTTTGAGGGCAGGTTCGACGCAGGAGTCGGAGTTGGAAGTAAACTGAAATCCTTCGTAATTTAGAAAACTTTTGTAGCGAGATGCGTCGTTAATGTCGCCGTTGTGGGTGTCGTAAAACAGACTGGGCGCTTCTTGGCGATCGCGATCGCTAGATCCAATAACGCCTTCGGGTGTCAGTTGATACAGGCGAATTTGAGAGCGCTTGAGAACTTCGCGATGGGGGTGGGCATTACTTTCGGAGTACATATCCCCCTGGGACGCTTGACGGACGTGGGTTTCCCAGTTGGTGAGGAATTCATTGTCATGCAAGTTGACGCGATCGCGCAATCCATCCCAGGTTTTGAGTAAGTCGCCCCCATCTCGAGCCACTTTCGCCCCCGCCGAGACTTCCTCGCGGACGGTTTGCGCCCACTCATCCCGCTGTTCTGGGGATAAATTGCCGTTTTCAAGGCTTTCGAGGCGGTCTAGGATATTTTTGAGGTCGAGGGTGCCAATCGCCATTCCTGCTGCATCGTAACCGGCTTTGGTGCTTTTTTTCGAGCAGTCTTCGGCAACGGCGGTGGCGTAGGTAATGCGATCGCGCAAGCTGGCTTGGATAATCTTGCGCGGACGAATACTGTAGTTCCCCGTTGCGGGGTTCTTAACGAAAAAGAAGGGGTCAATTTTAACCGGACTCAGAAAAATATTGAAGTTACGACACATTACGAGTTCAGAGTTCAGAGTTCAGAGTTCAGAGTTATGGGTTTTGGGTTATGAGTTATGAGTTATGAGTTGCCGGTTGTAGGCAGGGACATATGAGTTCAGAGTTCAGAGTTCAGAGTTCAGAGTTCAGAGTTCAGAGTTATGGGTTATGGGTTTTGGGTTATCAGCTTTGAGTTGCCGGTTGTGGGCGGGGACATATGAGTTCAGAGTTCAGAGTTCAGAGTTCAGAGTTATGGGTTATGAGTTATGAGTTATGAGTTATGGGTTATGGGTTATCAGCTTTGAGTTGCCGGTTGTGGGCGGGGACATATGAGTTCAGAGTTCAGAGTTCAGAGTTCAGAGTTCAGAGTTATGGGTTATGAGTTTTGGGTTTTGGGTTATGGGTTTTGGGTTATCAGCTTTGAGTTGCCGGTTGCCGGTTGTGGGCGGGGACAAAGGATCGATGATAAATGACAAATGACAAAGAACCAATGACAAAGAACCAATGACTATTTTTTCCGCTTCGCCTTTTTCCCAAACATTCCCTTGGCAAAATCCGGCTGGGGGTTGCCCAGGGGTAAAAAGACGGTCAATTCTTCGCCTTGTTGGGGACGCTGACGGACGATCAGTTTCCCGCCCAGGGCATTGAATAAATTTTTCGTCACTTCCCAATTTAAACTGAGACTGCCGGTTTCGGGCTGAAATACGAGCAATTGACCCATCGATTTTAACGAATGAGCGAGGGAAGTGTTGCCAGAGAGGAGTTGAAGTTTGAGTTGATGTCCGGCAGTTGTCACTTGAACGCGCATTTGACTCCCCGGCGGAAGGCTGCGAGTAAAGCTTTCCATCACCCCGCGCAGGACGCGATCGAGCATTCCGGGATCGCTAACAATGGTGGGAAGTTTTTCGGGGAGAAGGATTTCGAGGTTGACGTTGCGCCGTCGCGCTTGTTTCTGCCAGTGCGCAATATTTTGTTGGATAACTTGTTCGAGGGCAATGGGAACCAGTTGGACGCTGTGTTGTTCTGAGGGGGTGGTTTCCAGTTCGGCGGCGCGGAAAATCAGTTCCATGCGATCGATTTGTTCGGTGCATTCGCGATCGATGGTTTCTAGGCGTTCTACTGCGTCGGAAGCAAGGTTGCGTCGCTGTTTGAGTAGCAGGCGCGCCAGCATTCGGATGGTGGTGAGGGGGGTGCGGACTTCGTGGGTTAGCGCTTGGAGGAGTTCGAGTTCGGGCAGTTGGTCTTCGTCAGACCATTGTAAAGGTTCGATGCTGGGGGAGATGCGATCGCGCTTTGCCACATTTTTGTAAATGGGCGCGGTGGGTTCGGGTTGTCCGTCGAGAAGATGGCGCGCAAATTGGCTGGCAATGCGATAGTTGGGCGCTTTTGGGGCAAATTGGCGCGCGAGATCGTCGAGGATGGGGAGTTGGTGAGGGGCGGTTAAGCGAAGTCGCGATCGCAGGGTTTCCCACGCGCGCGTTACGATTTCGGGATCGAAACTGAATTCAAAAAACGGTCGGTTTTCTTCGTCTTCTCCTAAAACCATCGCGATCGCCAATTCCTCGCTCATCACTACCACAAATTGCTCTTGGGCGAGGGGATCCACGGGAAATAGGGGATATTCTACAACTTTGGCGCGCCTTTGGGAGCAATTTTGAGTTTGGGCGGCAGGGAGTTGAAATTTCCCTTCGAGTAAGGTGTGAAAGGCTTCGGGAGTAAAAGTGCCGACGTGGAAGCGATCGAGGGACGGCTGACTGAAGACGGGGGCGGGGGCCGATAGGATTAAGCCTTTGCAGCTTCGGTTGCCATCGCCATTGCCTTGGTTGAGTAGTAGGCACTCTAGGGCCGCGATCGCGCTGCGCCATTCTTGTTCGGCTTTGCGCTGTGCCGTTTCGTTGGAGACAGATTTGCTTCCCTCTCCCTGTTGCCCATGATTCGTACTAGCAAATTCGCTCGATCGCAAGATCTGCGAGAGCGAGACGAGCATCCCGTTTGACTCAAACATTCCTTTTTTAATCGACCCTAGCCAAAAATTACTATCTCTTGGAGGATTTTCCCTCGTGCTTAAGATGATATCCCGATTTCCTCCTCTTCTAGGGTGGCGTATAACCGAACCGCCTTTTCGCAATCTCTAGATTGACACTCCCCGCCGCGAACGGCTTGCCCTGAGCGTGCCGAAGGGACGGGGATTCTTCGTTCTACGATCCAACTTGCTTAGACAGGATTTTTCCAGCCACAGTAGAGGTCGAATCTCCCGAAGCGTTCGGGTCATTGACCCAAGTTCCCACGTGCCCCGTGGTACTCAAGGCGCTTTTTAGGATGTTAATCGCAGCATTCCAATCTCTGTCGAGAACAAATCCACACTGACAAGCATGGGTTCTCATCGACAGCGACTTTTTGACGATTGCACCGCAACTAGAGCATTGTTGGGAAGTATATGATGGATTAACCGCAACAGTTATCTTGCCAAACTTCACCCCAAAATACTCCAGCCATTTCCTAAATTGATACCAACCTGCATCATTAATCGACTTGGCGAGACAATGATTTTGGACTAAGTTTTTAATCCTTAAGTCTTCGTAGGCGACCAAATCGTTAGATTGGACTACGCAACGCGCCACTCTCTTGGCGTGTTCTTCACGCTGCCTACTTATCTTAAGGTGTACTCGCCCCAGTCGATTAATAGCTTTTTTACGGTTGGCAGAGCCTTTCTTTTTGCGAGAAACGCGCCGTTGATTAAACTTCAGTCGCTTCTCGCTTTTTCGATAAAACCGAGGATTGGGTTCGGCGTATCCATTGGAGTCGGTATAGAACTCCTTGAGTCCTACATCCAATCCAATGGTTTTCCCCGTCGGTTGAGTTTCTATTTTGACCTCAACATCAAGGCAAAATTGGCAATAGTACCCGTCAGAGCGCTTCACCAATCGCACTCGTTTAATGGATTCCACCCCATAGAATGCTAAGTCCCACGTCCCGACTAATTTAAGTCTACCGATGCCATTTTTATCGGTAAAAGAGATATGTTTGGGGTCGTGGAGTTTCCACCCCGTCGCTTTATATTCAACGGAGCGGCAATTTTTTTTAAACCGTGGAAACCCTTTCTTGCCGGGAATGCCTTTCTTACAATTGTCAAAAAATCGAGCAATTGCCGACCACGCACGTTCGGCGGCAGATTGACGAGCTTGAGAATTGAGCTTGTTGGCAAAGGGAAATTCTTGAGCTAACACCCGACAATGCTTGTTGAGATCGTATTTATTGACTCCTCGATTGTCCATCCAATAGCGCAAGCATTTGTTACGAACAAACTGAGCTGTGCGTATGGCTTCTTCAATGGATTGGTATTGAGCGCGCTTTCCTTTTACCTTAAACTCGACAATGTGCATGGTGGATTGGGGTGTTATACTGTTTACTGTAGCATAAAATTGCCCGGTAAGGGCGAGGTTTTCAACCCAGTTTTTTGATAAACAGCCTTATTTACGCAATTCCATTAAAATTAATGATTGTTAATATTGTCGATACAGCTACAATGAACTGCGGCCAGTTGCTAAAAACCGGTTGAATTGACAAAAACGTTGGTAAAAATTCCTCTCAGGCTAGATTTGTACCTACTCGATCCAATGAGGGCAATGCTCGATGCTGATTTCACAATTAAAAGCTTCTAACGCTCTCGAAGAACAATCTTTGAATTTCGACCGTTTCATACTCTACGAGCGCGCGTTAGCGGCAACGGGTTGTGGGGTGGCGATCGCGGATTTTCGAGCGCCGGATGCTCCGATTATCTACTGCAACCCCGCTTTCGAGCGCATCACGGGCTATAGTCGCGAGGAAGTGTTGGGGCGCAACTGCCGATTTTTACAGGGGACAGATACCGATGGCGCGGCAGTAGAACAAATTCGCGCGGCTTTGCGATCGCGCCAAGAATGTCATGTTACCCTCATAAATTATCGCAAAGACGGGACTCCTTTTTGGAACGAACTCGTTCTTTCCCCGGTTTGCGATGAATGGGGGGAGTTGGCTTACTATATCGGCATCCAAAACGATGTCAGCGATCGCAAACAAGCTGAAGAATTGCAACACTTGATGCAGTTTTCTATCGAACGCGCCGTCGATGCAGCCTTTTATTTTAATCGAGCTGGCGAAATTTTATATGTCAACGAAGCCGCCTGTCGTTTGGTGGAATGCGATCGCGCAAAACTGTTGGACTTATCTGTTGGCGAAATTATTCCAAAGTACGTAAATTCATGGTCGGAGCACTGGCAAAATTTGAATTATCGAGGAGATTTAACCTCAGAAGCGGAATTAAGAACTCAAAAGGGACAATCGATCTTTGTTGAAATTACGGAAAACTTATTTAATTTCAACGGGAAAGACTACAACTGCGCCTTCGTCCGAGATATCAGCGATCGCAAAAGAGCCGAGGACAACCTGCGATCGCACATCAAGCGCGAAAAACTTGTAACAACCATCGCCAACCGCATCCGCCACTCAGTGGATCCCGACAGCGTACTCAACACCGCCGCGCGCCAAGTCCGCAAAGTCCTCGCTGCCGATCGCGTTGTCCTCTACCGCTTTTACCCCAGCGAAACGGAAAATTGGACGGGAAAAGCCATTGTCGAGTCTGTCAGCAACGGGTATCCCTCAATACTAGAAAACGGTCCCCAGGAAAATTACTTCCAAAGTGCGTATATTCCCCACTACCAAAAAGGCGGCACTCGTGCTATAGAGGATATCGATCGCGCCGACATAACCCCCACCCATCTCGCCCGACTCAAAAAATTCCAAGTCCGCGCCACCCTCACCGTTCCCATCTTCCAAAACCAACGCTTGTGGGGACTCTTTATCGCCCACAACTGTTGCCAAGTCCGCCGCTGGGAAAAAACCGAAATCGAACTGTTGCAGCGTCTCAGCGTTCAACTGTCCATTGCCATGCACCAAGCTTTTTTGTTCGAGCAACGAGAGCAAGAACTAAGGGAGCGATCGCGTGCCGAAGCCGCCCTCCGTCAGTCGGAAAAGCAACTCAAAACCGCCCTCCACGAAGTCCAGCGAACCCAAGCGCAACTGATACAGCACGAAAAAATGTCCAGCCTGGGCCAACTGGTTGCAGGAGTCGCCCACGAAATCAATAATCCCATTTCCTTCATCAGCGGCAACCTCACCTTCGTTTCCGAATACGCCCTCGATATTCTCGAACTGCTGCAACTGTACCGCGAAAACCACTCCCACCCTTCGGCTGAAATTCAGGCGCGGGTTGAAGAAATAGATTTAGACTTTCTCATCGAAGACTTTCCCAAACTGCTCGAATCGATGAAAATGGGAAGCGATCGCATTGAGAAAATCGTGCGATCGCTGCGCAACTTCTCGCGCCTCGACGAAGCCGGTGCCAAACCCGTCAATCTCCACGAAGGACTCGACAACACCCTCCTCGTCCTCCAAGAGCGCCTCAAGCAAACCCAGCGTCCCATTGAAATTATCCAAACCTACGATCCTCTCCCTGCGGTTGAAGCCTACGCCGGTTTGCTCAATCAAGCGTTCATGAATATTTTAGCAAACGCCATTGATGCCTTAGAAGAGTCTTTTAACAAGAATTGCGCCCAACCTACCGACAACGAACAAATCAACCCGCCTCAAATTCGCATTGCCACCCAACGCCTCGACGAAAAATGGGTTGTCGTCCGCATTGCCGATAACGGCGTGGGGATATCTGAAGAAAACCGCGATCGCATCTTCGATCCCTTTTTTACCACAAAGGCGATCGGCAAAGGCACGGGTTTAGGCTTGTGCATCAGCTATCAAATTATCGTCGAAAAGCATCAAGGGCAGATTGAATGTCACTCCATCCCAGGAGAGGGAACCGAGTTTATTATTAAACTGCCAACTTAAGAGTTACCACAAATTCTGGGGTTGGGGTTTGCCAACCAAACTTCACCTCTTGCAAGTTGCGCCACTATTTCACTACTCCACTACTCCACTACTCCATTGTCCGATCCCATAAACCTCGCTCTGCCAGTTCTTCCTGCCAAAGTTCTTCATTCTGTCGCAAGGCGGCAAACCCTTGGTTGGCTTGCACAAGAAAAATCTGCCTGCGGTAATTCTCAATGGCCTTGTCCAAAACCGTCTGCATTGTCTCGCCAGAGGTTTCCGCTAATTTTATTAAAGTTGCACGAGCGGTATTGCTGAGAGTAACGGTTGAGTCGAGCATAGGTCGAATCTTGCAAATCCATCAGTTCTCTAATTGTAGCTAATCCTTGTTGTACGAGACATCGGCATTCTCGCGATCGTCCTCCAAAGGAAGGCGATCCGCGTCAAATTCGAGAAAAACACCTCCAAACCGTCGCCACCAATGTCTAATCTCCCATCCCCCATCCCCAATTCCCAATCCTGATAAAGTGTAAACTAGACCGTTTTAAACCTTATAAAGGCGAATTAGTATGCACCTAAGCGAAATCACGCATCCCAACCAATTGCACGGCCTGTCCATCCGTCAACTGGAGGCGATCGCGCGTCAAATTCGAGAAAAACACCTCCAAACCGTTGCCACCAGTGGCGGACACCTCGGTCCGGGCTTGGGAGTCGTCGAACTCACCCTCGCCCTCTACCAAACCCTCGACCTCGATCGCGATAAAGTCCTCTGGGATGTCGGCCACCAAGCATACCCCCACAAAATGATTACCGGCCGCTACCCTCGCTTCCATACCCTTCGCCAAAAAGACGGCATTGCAGGCTATCTCAAGCGTTGCGAGAGCAAATTTGACCATTTCGGAGCCGGACACGCCTCCACGAGCATCTCCGCCGCCTTGGGCATGGCTCTCGCCCGCGACCTTAAAGGCGAAACCTTCAAAGTTGCCGCCATTATCGGAGACGGCGCATTAACCGGCGGCATGGCCCTAGAAGCCATCAACCACGCCGGACACCTGCCCAACACGCGCCTCCTGGTTATCCTCAACGACAACGAAATGTCCATCTCCCCCAACGTCGGGGCCATTTCGCGCTACCTCAACAAAGTCCGCCTCTCGCCCCCCGTCCAATTCCTCTCCGACAACCTCGAGGAACAGTTCAAACAACTTCCCCTCGTGGGCGAAAATTTCTCCCCCGATATGGAACGCCTCAAAGACAGTATGAAGCGTCTCGCCGTATCCAAAGTCGGGGCAGTCATCGAAGAATTGGGCTTTAAATACTTCGGACCCATCGACGGACACAACCTCGAAGAACTCATCGCCACCTTCAAACGCGCCCACAGCATTACCGGTCCGGTTCTCGTTCACGTCGCCACCGTCAAAGGCAAGGGTTACGAAATTGCCGAAAACGATCGCGTGGGCTATCACGCCCAAAATCCCTTTGACTTGTCCACGGGGAAAGCCAAACCCTCCAACAAGCCCAAACCGCCCAGCTACTCGAAAGTTTTCGCCCACACCCTCACCAAGTTAGCCGAAAATAATCCCAAAATCGTCGGCATCACCGCAGCAATGGCAACCGGCACCGGACTCGACAAACTCTGCGCCAAACTCCCCAACCAGTATATCGACGTGGGCATCGCCGAACAACACGCCGTCACCCTTTCAGCGGGGTTAGCTTGCGAGGGAATGCAGCCTGTGGTAGTCATTTATTCGACCTTTTTGCAACGGGCTTACGATCAGGTGATTCACGACGTTTGCATCCAGAATTTACCCGTATTTTTCGGCTTAGATCGCGCGGGGATCGTCGGCGCGGACGGTCCGACGCACCAAGGGATGTACGACATTGCCTACCTGCGCTGTTTGCCCAATTTAACCATTATGGCTCCCAAGGACGAAGCAGAATTGCAGCGAATGGTGGTAACGGGAGTCAACCACGACGGACCCATCGCCATGCGCTATCCACGCGGCAGCGGTTTGGGCGTGCCGTTGATGGAGGAAGGATGGGAACCGCTACCCATTGGCAAGGGCGAAATTCTCCGCAATGGGGATGATGTGTTGCTCCTGGGTTATGGAACGATGGTTAAGGCGGCGATGCAAGTTGCAGAGAATTTGAGCGAACACGGCGTTGAAGCAACGGTTGTTAATGCTCGTTTTGTCAAGCCGTTGGATACAGAGTTAATTCTGCCGTTAGCCCAGCGAATTGGTAAAGTGGCGACGTTGGAAGAAGGATGTTTGATGGGCGGTTTCGGTTCTGCGGTGCTTGAAAGCTTGCAGGAGAATAATATTCTGGTTCCAGTCAAACGGTTCGGCGTTGGCGATCGCCTGGTGGATCATGCTAAACCCGACGAGTCCTTTGCCGATTTGGGGCTGACGGGTTCGCAAATGGCCGAGCAGGTTTTGGCTGCCTTTTTTAGTCAGAAGCAGCCAACTGCGGTGAGTTAACGCACCTGGGGGGCATTGTACAGTGCAATGCCCCAAGTTTTTTAGAGCGCGTCGCCTCCATATAGTCTCCACACTTGAAGTTATGTCCGCAAAAGATATCTTTCATACCGTTGTACGTTCGGCATTGGAACAAGAAGGGTGGATAATTACTCACGATCCTTGATTCATGATTTTCATGAAGCGATGGGTCAAGCTTGGAACTATAAAGTAGTGTTAGAAGCACAACAACCCGATAGAACCCTTTATTTGGCGGTTCCAGAAGATATTTATGAAGAATTTTTTACTCGACGTTTAGCTAAAATGTCAGTAACGAGAATGCAATTAAAAATACTTGTATTTAATCCTGTCAAAGAGGAAATTGTAAGATGGAGATAGAGAAATATAGAAAACTGATTCAATCAATTGTTACAAAACATTCCCAATGCGATTCTGACGAGCGGGAAGTAGAGAGTCAAATTGCCTTCGATTTCGAGCGCGATCGCTACTTGATGTTCCATGTCGGGTGGCGCGGAGAAAGACGAGTTTTTGGATGCGCGATTCACATCGAAATTAGGTCGGGAAAAATTTGGATTCAACGCGATGGCACTGAAGTTGGACTAGCAAACGAGTTGATTGAAGCCGGAGTGCCTAAGTCCGATCTGGTGCTGGGATATAGGTCGCCCTATATGCGTCAGTTTACAGAGTTAGCAGTGGGGAATTAGGTTCACTTCGGAATAATGAATAATGAATAGTGAATAGTGAATAATGAATAATGAATAATGAATAATGAATAATGAATAATTGACTCTCCTTACGGACAACTCACGGCAATCATAGGATACCTCAAGACCCGTGGCATTTTCTTCCTTTACGAAGAGATCCTAGACCCAATTATTAATTGATATAGCACTACGTACTTGGGTTAGGACATTCCCACCAGCACCAAAGCTAGAGATAGCAATCTTTTCGCTGATGGCTGACGGCTGATTGCTGAACAGCTTACTGCTATAAAAAACGTAGAAAACGGTTTCTTTTAAAGAAAATGCAAAACTTGCATCTGGAACCCCGCACAAAAGGAAGCTTAAGTAGTAATGTTGAGAATACAGCGCCTGGCGCTGTATTATAGTACAATCGATTAGCAAGTTAATGGTGGGCATTGCCAAGGGTGAGAGAATTTGTGGAATCTAGCTTTTGAGCGGCAATTCCCACCCTACACAATACTGAATTTGGACCGATTCACCGAGAAAATTGCTCATTGTTGTGCTGTACCTCATAGCAGCGCAGAGTGCTGTATTCCCTCGCTCGCGGCGGGTAGTAATATAAAATCTACATAAAATTAAGGGATGCACGATTAATCGATCGCACACCCCAACATCGCGAAAACTGAAGTTAAAAGCAACAAAAGAGCTGCTCGCCTCAAACATTCGGATTTAAGATTCCCACTTGTCGGCAACCAATTCGGCTAAATCGACAACGCGCTGAGAATAACCCCACTCGTTATCGTACCAAGCCACAACTTTGACCATATCGCCACCCATCACCATTGTCAGGCTAGCGTCAGCAATAGAAGAATAGTCCGTTTTCCGATAGTCGCAGGAAACCAACGGCAGGTCGTTGTAACCCAAAAATCCTTTCAATTCGCCCTCAGAAGCCGCTTTGAGCGCATCGTTAACTTGCTCGGTGATGGTACCTTTCTCCACCTGAACCACAAAGTCCACAATGGAGACGTTGGGGGTGGGAACGCGGAAAGCCACGCCATTGAGCTTCCCTTGCAAGTCCGGGATTACCAAGGCAACAGCCTTTGCTGCACCGGTGCTGGTAGGAACAATATTAACCGCCGCCGCTCTAGCCCGTCGCAAGTCCCGGTGACTGGCATCAAGGATGCGTTGGTCGCCGGTGTAGCTGTGGGTGGTGGTCATTGTCCCTTTGACAATGCCAAAGCTGTCGTTGAGAACCTTTGCCACGGGAGCGAGACAATTGGTCGTACAACTGGCATTGCTGACGATTTTATCCTTGCCGTGTTCGTAGTCCTTGTGGTTTACGCCCATCACATAGGTTCCGATGTTACCTCCCTTACCGGGAGCGGTAATGAGAACCTTTTTTGCACCTGCTTCGATGTGTTTGGAAGCACCCGCTTCGTTGACAAAAACGCCGGTTGACTCAATAATCAGGTCAATGTCCCAGGCACCCCAGGGCAAGTTCAAAGGATTGCGATCGGAGACGCACTTGATCGTTTTACCATTGACCTTGAGAGAATTTTCGTCGGCTTCGATGTCAGCATCTAGCCTGCCCAGCATGGAGTCGTATTTCAACAGGTGGGCGTTTGTTCTGGGATCGGAGGTGTCATTGATACCAATGACTTCGAGCTGGCTATTTTCTCGCCCCAGCCAGCACCGCAGGAAGTTCCGCCCAATCCGTCCAAATCCGTTGATCGCTACTCTAATCACTTTGTCTTGCCCTCTATGCTCGAGTTCAATAAATTAAAGATATTTTAATGTTCAAATCATATCGCAAAGCCCGAGCGTTTCATCATCGATTCCGCTTTTTTTTTGGAAAAGGGGCGGGAATTTACGGGAGCGAGACAACGGAGACAGGAGCGAGTTGGGTGGGGAAGAGGCGCTGTAGTTAAGTTAGCAACGAAGGACAAATGACGAATGACAAAGGCCTATGGGTAAAGTTGGTGTGTTGTAATGTAGGCGAGAACGGCTTTGGGTAGGAGATGGGAGAGGGGTCTGCCTTGGCAATAGCCTTGGCGGATTTGGGTTGAGGAGATGGGGGGAATGGTGGTGGGGATGAGGTGCCAGCGGATGGGGATTTCTTGGCGGCGCAGTTGGCGGATGGTTTGTTCGCAGCTCGATTCGATGGGGGTAGGGGTGAGGAGCGAGTTTCCAAGGTTGTACAACTTGCTTTTTCGTTTTTCTTCCCCTCGCCCTGTCGCCCCGTCGCCCCGTCGCCCCGTTGTTGCGTCCTTGGTGGGAGACGATGTTAAACGGGGAAAAACGAGCCAGGTGACAGCGGGGATCAATTGTTGTCGTTGGTACCAGCGCGGGAGGGTTTTGAAGGTATCGCTACCGAGCAACCAGTACCATTCGTTGTTGGGATGGAGAATTTGGACATGGGTGAAGGTGTCGATCGCGTAATGAAATTTGGCAGTTGGGGGTCCTAAGTGAAATTGGGGATCGCGCGCGATCGCGGCCTCCACCATTGCCCTGCGATGAACCCCCTTTGTAATCAAACCCGATTTATGAGGCGGATGCCAGGTAGGAATCCACAAAATGGCGTGCAAATCGAAAAGCTTTAGAGCCGCGCGAGCCAGGGCGAGATGTCCGTTGTGAACGGGATCGAAAGTCCCGCCGAAGATTCCTAGCCGACGATGATGGGGCGCGGGGGTATCTGCACGGGTCGCTTGGAGGGGTTCCATCTGGTTTCAACCATTGCCATTGATGGGGTTGAGGACTTAAAGTTTGGGGTGAGTGGGAACATCCTTTCCGGATCGAATCCCCCATCCAAGGTAAGGGGAATACAATCAAGCTTAGAAACGCTTCCAAGCTTGATAACGCAATTGATGAGACAATTGCGTTGAAGGATATAAATTTTTGATAGCCGCGCTCGAGTAAAATCAATTCCTGATATTATAGCGCGTGACTGTCAAGGCCCGTGGCGTGTGGTTGTGGTGTAGAAGGAGATTTGATGTCAAAGATTGTTGATTTTCGGGGCAAACCGTTCCATTTCATTGGAATTGGTGGAATTGGAATGTCGGCGCTCGCTTACGTTCTGGCGAAGCGCAACCTGCCGGTGTCGGGGTCGGATCTGCGCGCAACGCAAATTACCCGACGGTTGCAGTCGGTTGGCGCTCACATTTTTAACGCTCAAGAAGGAACCAATTTGGAGTTTTTTCAGCGGCACTCGACTGAGGCTGAAGCGAAGGCGAAGGCTCTAGGTTCGGATGTCGATGGAAAGTTGGAGGGACGCGCAACGGCGACGTTGGATCGTCGCGACCCCTCTCCCCAGGTGGTCTGCTCGACGGCGATCGCCAAGACCAATTCGGAGTATGTCGCAGCCTTGGAAAAGGGCTATCCCATTTTCCATCGCTCGGATGTCCTAGCGGGATTGATCGAGGAATGTCCCACCAGTATTGCGGTTGCGGGAACCCACGGCAAAACAACAACCAGTAGCGCGATCGCCTATTTGCTGGTCAAGGCAGGACTCGATCCGACTGCCATCGTCGGCGGAGAAGTTCAAGGTTTGGGGGGCAATGCACGTTTGGGCGAAGGCGAAATTTTAGTGGCCGAAGCCGATGAATCTGACGGCTCCCTCATTAAATTTTCTCCATCCCTGGGTATTATTACGAATATCGAATTAGACCATCCCGACCATTACGATAGTCTAGAGCGAGTAGTAAAGACCTTCAAAACTTTTGCCTCCCAGTGCCAAACCTGGATCGGCTGCATCGACTGCGAGGTCGTGCGCGATCGCTTCAATCCTCCCATCACCTACAGTCTCGACCCAGGAAAAAATGCCGATTACACGGCAACGGAGATTGTCTGCGACAGCAGCGGGACGAGAGCCAAAATTTGGGAGAAAGGGCGCGAAATCGGGACATTGAGCCTGAAACTGCTCGGCAGACATAACCTGAGCAACGCCCTAGCAGCCGTCGCAGTCGGCCGTCACTTGGGGCTAGAAATGGAGGCCATCGCCCACGGGCTAGGGAGCTTTGAAGGAGCCAAACGGCGCTTCGAGGAAAAGGGTAAAGGAGGCGGTATTTGCTTCATCGACGACTACGCCCACCACCCGAGCGAAATCCAAGTCACCCTAGCCGCCGCCCGCCTGCGCGTCAAGGAACGAGAGCGCGTCGTCGCCATCTTCCAGCCCCATCGCTACAGCCGAACCCAAACCTTCCTCAATGAGTTTGCGCGCTCCTTTAGCGATGCCGATATGGTAGTGATTTGCGACATTTACAGCGCCGGAGAAGCCAACCCTCTCAACCTGAGCGGTCAAACCGTAGCCGACGCGATCGCAGCCCACCACAACTGCGTATTTTACCAGCCAACCCTCGAAGAACTCGAACGCTTTTTAGGCGAACGGCTTCAACCCGGGGATTTAGCTTTGTTCTTGGGTGCGGGAAATTTAAATCAAGTTATTCCCAAATTGGTGTCTCAGTATAATCCCTAGTGTCAGCTAGACAGATTGGGAGAGGAGGAAGGACTTCCCTGGAATCGACACTCTAATTGTCTAAAAGCGGGAACGTTAAACCTGAAGGATAATCTATTAAAAATTGACCTCTGCGTACTTCCCCTCAAAAACCACCAATTTCGACTCGATGTCCACTCTCGATCTTACAAATCACCGAATCCTATGACCCTGTCTTTCGATACCCCCGGTTGCAGTCAAACGACATTCTATGGAAATCTTCGCGCCGCCACGCCAACGCCGGTTCATCTCGCCGGTGCCGACTGTCCCATTCGCCCTCATGTCTCCCTCGCCGGTTTGACCTCCTTCCGCGTTGGCGGACCGGCTCAATGGTATGTTGCACCCCGTCGCCCGGAAGAAGTGTTACTGAGTTTTGATTGGGCGCAAAGACAGGATTTGCCTATTACGTTGTTAGGTGCGGGGTCGAACTTGTTAGTGAGCGATCGCGGCATTCCCGGTCTCGTTTTGGGAACCCGCCGTCTCCGTCGCGTCGCCTTCGATGCCGAAGCGGGACAGGTGACGGTTGGAGCGGGAGAATCGATTGCTAAAATTGCTTGGCAGGTCGCCAAACGCGGTTGGATGGGCTTTGAATGGGCGGTGGGCATTCCCGGAACTGTCGGCGGCTGCGTCGTCATGAATGCGGGCGCTCACAGCCAATGCGTTGCCGACTCCCTCGTCAGCGCCCTCGTTCTCCAGCCGGACAGAACGATAGTCCAACTGACACCCGAAGAGTTAAATTACAGCTATCGTACTTCGAGTTTACAAGGCGATGGGCGTTTGGTGTTGCAGGCCACATTTCAGTTGGAACCGGGCTCGACGCGATCGCAAGTGATGGCAACAACGAATCGCAATTTACAGCAGCGTAAAAGCTCTCAGCCCTATCATTTGCCCAGTTGCGGCAGCGTCTTTCGCAACCACGGTACCCACAAGGCGGGTTGGCTGATCGAGCAAATCGGTCTCAAAGGCTATCAAATTGGCGGCGCTCAAGTGGCTCACCGTCATGCTAATTTTATTCTCAACTGCGGCGAAGCGAAGGCGAGCGATATTTTTCAGCTCATTCGCCACGTCCAAGAACAAGTCGAACAGCACTGGTCTCTTTGTTTGCATCCAGAGGTTAAACTGTTAGGGGAGTTTTAAAAAACCTCCGATCGCAGGAGCGACGGGAGAGGAACGAAGAAGCAGTTACGCCTCTTGTCCTCTCCGGCGTACCCCAAGTTGGATTGTTGGCTGCCCGGTGTGTTTTAATGAATGCAAGCGAATACGGTGAATACGAGACATGAGTAAAGGACAAGGATTCGGTCTGGGCTTGGGAAAAATGAAAGAACTCGCCGAGGCTTTCAAAAAAGCTCAGCAAGTTCAACAAGGCGCGCAGCAGCTTCAGGTGGAACTGGAGGAAATGGAAATTGAAGGCGCGAGCGAAAATGGGATGGTGACGGTTGTGATGAGCGGCAACCAAGAACCCCGTCGCGTTACCATTGCTCCCGAAGCCCTTGACAACGGTGCAGAAGCGCTTTCGGAATTGGTGACAGAAGCTGTTAAAGATGCTTACAATAAGTCCACCGAAACGATGCGCGCTCGCATGGAGGAACTGACGAGCGGTTTGAATATCGCGGGAATGTAAGTAATTTGTCATTAGTCATTTGTCTTTTGTCCTTTGTTACCCAGGGTAGCAAAGGATAACTTTTTGATGGTCTCAGGTCGCCCTTGTATAGCGTTTTTCAATTGAGGACACGGGTCTTGAGGGAACCTACGACTGCCGTGAGTTGTCCGTAAGGAGAGGTAATTATTCATTGTTCATTATTCCGAAGTGAAAGGAGTGCATTAATATTCAATTGAGCGGATTTGATATTAGCCGTCGAGGGGACTAGGAATGCCTCGATTGCCGCTTTTGAGGAGGCGGGTATAAATCCTCGTTGCCTTTACATCTTTGTGTCCGAGCAATTCCTGTACTGTACGGATATCGTAGCCATTTTCGAGCAGGTGGATGGCGAAAGTGTGACGTAGGGTGTGGCAAGTTCCACGTTGGACACCTGCTTGCTGCTTCGCTCGTTTCATTGCTCGCTGAATGCAGTCTTTAGAAAGATGGTGGCGGCGGATAGCTCCAGAGTGGGGGTCTCGCGATCGCTGCACTGCGGGAAAAACGTAGTTCCAGAGCCATTTCTGGCGTGTATTTGGGTATTTTCGCGCCAAGTCTTGGGGGAGTTCCACTTCTCCATAACCGTCGAGGAGTTCGAGATTGTAGACTCGTTGAGAGCGGGCGATCTGCTGGCGTAGGTCGGTCGCAACCGAGTGCGGCAATATTGTTGCTCGAGCTTTTTTGCCATTGCGTTTGCGAACGAGAATTTGCCCTTTGTCAAAGTCTACATCATTGAGACGCAACCGCAGGCATTCGCTCAGGCGCATCCCCGTCCCGTAGAGCAGTCGGATGACGAGACCCTCGGTTCCCTTTCCAACGCAGGCTAGAATAGCTTTGACCTCATCGCGGGAAAATATGGTGGGAAGTTGTGTAGGTCGTTGCGATCGCTCAATGCTATCGATGTCGGGTAAATGGAGATGTAATACCTGACGGTAGAGAAACAGGAGGGCGCAGAGGGCAACGTTCTGAGTAGAAACGGTGCTCTGTTTGTCAACAGCCAAGTGAGAGAGATAAGCCTGGATTTCTGGAACTCCCAAGTGCTGTGGGTGGTGCTGGCGGTGAAACTGGATGAAGTCGCGGATGTAGTAGAGGTAAGCGTTTTCGGTTTTGGGGCTGAAGCGTTTCTGGCGAGTTGTTTGACTGACAAGTTCGAGGAGTTTGGGAGGATGTAGAACTTCCATCGGTGTAGATTTCGACCGGAGCACATTTACTTGAATGACGGTTGAAAATGGTTTTTCTGAACGTTTTTGATGGGAGTTGTCGCGATCGGTAACAAAACTTAACAGAATGTGGCGGTTACTAGGGGCTTAGTGGAGTGTTGGCTCCATATTTGCGGTCTAACACCCCAATTTCTGGAGTTAGACCGCAAGGGTTTGGCGATCGCCGTAGTGGGGAAGTTATGCTTTCTCTAATTGCAGTTTGGTACATAGTAAGGTGGTCATTTCGACATGGCGTTTGTTAGGAAAAAGGATTTCGGAAACTGTCAGTATTCGGATGTTTTGCGAGATCTAAGGAATTGGTCGCGTATTAAGTAGGTGGGCATAAATAAACATTACAACCCAGAATCCAAAACTTAAGCTGAAAGCCAGCTACAAAGAGGGTTCCACGATTTTGAATTGAATCGCTATTTTACGAATAATTGCGCCCGCCTACTTATTGCTGCTTTTTTTATCGCAACACAAATCGCGATGTTCGCACCTCAACCCGCCCAGGCTGCGCCAGAAGAACACATCCTGAAAAATCCGCCACTGCTAGAACTTCGTCAGGAGCCCATCCCAAGCCAAGAATTATTATCTGCGCCGATGTTAGGAGGTTTTAGCGGCCAAGGAGAGAAGCGGTACGATCTCAAAATCAAGTACATCGAAGCTCAACTCCGTAACCCAGGAAGGGGAGAAAACGTATATGAAAATGTAAAATTGCGGGGCTACGTTGGCACCGACACCAATCCCGACACACCTTATGTCGGTCCCACGATTGAGGTGAATCCAGGCGACACCGTTCGTATCAATCTGGAAAACAACCTACCGGAGGTTCCTGGTTGCAAGGTTAGCCCAGAGGATATTAACATACCCCATTGCTTCAACGGTACGAATTTGCATACCCACGGTCTATGGATTTCTCCGACTGGTAACAGCGATAACGTGCTGTTATCGATTAACCCCGGTGAGAAGTTCCAATATGAATTCAACATCCCACCCGATCATCCAGCGGGAACTTTTTGGTACCACCCCCACCGACATGGCTCGACAGTCCTTCAGGTAGCGAGCGGTATGGCGGGAGCTTTGATTGTGCGCGGTGACAGGAAACCCGAAAAATTTCCCTTTCAAACAGAAACCCCTCTATACAAGCATGGCGACATCGACACCCTACTGGCAGGACTGAAAGAGATAGAGGGAAACGAAATGCTAGAGCGCGTCTTGGTGTTCCAACAAATTCCTTACGCCTGCCTAGATCGAAATGGCAAGATCAAGGAAAAAAAAGAAGATGGTAAAGTCGTTGCCTGGGTTTGCGATTCTAGCGATACAGGCGGGATCGAGTTTTACAAAGATTCAAAAAAAAATGAATTATTCGGCCCCAGAACTTGGGAGGAATCCGGACGTTATACCAGCATTAATGGGGAAGTTATACCTACCATTACAGATGCCAAGGCCGGTCAAATCGAACGGTGGCGGATGATTCACGCGGGCATACGGAACACCATTAGCCTGGAGTTTCGCAAGTTAAACGGCAGTGCAGCCAATTTCTTGCAAGCTGCCGATGCTGACCGTTACATCAGCGAAAACTGCACGGGCGAGCCTATCCCCTACTTCGTCATCGCCGACGATGGACTCACCAGGTCTCAAGCATGGGAAACAGAACTGACAACCTTGCAACCTGGCTATCGTAGCGATGCGCTGGTGGTCTTTCCCGAAGGTGGTGAATACTGCGTAGTCGATAAAGCTGCTTCAGCTGAGGCAACTGTCGGCACAGAAGCGGAAAGCCGACAACTGCTGGCAGTAGTTAATGTTCAGGCAGAAGAAGATGTGACAAATTTCGAGACATATGTAAAAGACAAACTTGTAGCAGCTGCTAAAGCAGCATTTGCTAACGACTTCGGTGTTAAGAGTCGAGTTATTCGAGATCTGAACAATAACCTAGAACTCTCCCTATTTACCCCGCATCCCGATATCACGGATGCCGAAGTTGCCAATACGAACGGACAGGAATTGGCTTTCTTCATTGACGTAAGTCGTCAACCCACCAGGTTTGAGGTCAGCAATGTCATAGGCCAGTATTTCAATCCCAAGCCTTACGATCCCAACCGGGTCGATCGCGAGCTAAAGCTGGGCGATGCCGAGGAATGGACTTTGCAGTCGTACTTTGTCGGCCATCCGTTCCACATCCATGTGAACCCTTTTCAAATCGTTAAAATCCTCGATCCCGCAGGAAAAGATGTCAGCGATCCGAATGCAATAGATGATGCTGGTGGCAAAAGCGATCCACAGTATCCAGGACTTAAGGGTGTCTGGAAAGATACTCTCTGGATCAAAACTTTGATGCCAGGAAAGTCTTACCCAGAGGGGGTTTACACTGTTGTCGCGCGCACTCGCTACCAGCGTTATATAGGCGAGTTTGTGCTGCACTGTCACATTCTCGACCATGAAGACCAGGGCATGATGCAAAACGTCAGTATTGTACTTCCTTCAGGGTTATCTAAGTAAACGGAAAGGGACGACCACCGAGCGCTATCCCCAATTCTGGGAAATACCCGGATTTACACCGGAGAAGGTAGAAAAATATCGCACCCTGGTGAATCAATACATCGGGAATGCCTATAACGCGCCCAAATTTCATGAGTATAACGGCATTAAGGACTACAAATACGACTCAACAAATGGAGCCATCATAAAGGCCCACGATTTCGGGCATAATGGCTGCGGACCTACACTAACCAATCAAGATATCGCCGCCTTCGATCCCATGTTTTGGTTTTTCCATTGCAATTGGGATCGATTGTGGTGGAAATGGCAGGTCGCCCGTAAAGCCACCGATCTAGAGAGCTTTCAGAAAACATTACATGAAAACGACGATCGACGGTGGCTCCTCGACCCACAAATGAGCATCAGCGATCCCTTCGGCGAGAAGAACTCGGATAGCATTAACATTACCCAGCTAGGAATTGCCTATATGAAACCAGAACCAGTTTCAAAAGGAGTCGAGAACATCGCCCTTCCAATTGCGATGGCTCCTTCTTGGCGAGCTCGAAACGAAGGACATAGTAAGAATTCCATCCTCAAAATTACCCGGGAGAATCTCGATCGCGTTTCGCTGCGCGTCAAAGGTATCAACCGTATCAAAGTGCCCGGTAGTTTCTGGGTCGTCTTGTATCTCGGCGGCGAAGAGGTTGGACGGGACGCATTCTTCCAATCAACATTCTCTGGCAATTGCGAGAATTGCGTTGCGCAGGCGAAAGTCGATTTCGACTTTGTATTCGAGCGCTCGCATCTCGCCGATGCGAACGGCGATCCCAAGGAGATCGAGGTGCAAGTGGTCAGTGCAATCACTGGTGAAGTCATGCCTTTTGAGGCGATCGGTAACCCAACAATAAATATCCGGATGCCGCATTAAGTGCAGCAAGGCATTTCCCGTACGAGCGAGCGCTCGCACGGGAAAGTAAAAAAGGTTTCCGTGATTCGAGAGATGATGTTGGGAGCAAGCGTGTTGGGTACGATGTTTCCTCGATTGAGGTTCTAACAAAATGAGAGAAGCAAAAGGCGAATCGATTCCCGAACTGAAAACGCTACAGGTTGTATGACACTTTTCTACTGTCGCTTTTCAAAAGGCGATCGCCTTTCCATCAATAACATCCCCACAGCGATCGCACAGCTTGGGGGAGATCGCATTTTCAAAAGAGCGATCGCCATATCATTTGGGTGCGTTTTGCGGTAAAATAGTTTGATAACATCGGGCGACTGCTGGGAAAGAATGCTATGAGATTTATCAGTCCCAAGATTGATTTTACCTTTAAAAAGATATTCGGTTCTGAAAAAAGCGAACCCATCCTCATTAGCTTTCTCAATGCCATCGTCTACGGAGGGGAAGATGTCATTGAATCCTTGAAGATTATCAATCCCTACAATCCCGGTAAAATTGATACCCTAAAAGAAACTTATTTAGATGTAAAGGCAACTTTATTTGACGGGTCGTTCGTCGTCATAGAAATGCAAATTGCTCGGATGAGTGCCTTTAGCAAGCGCATCGTCTATAATTTGAGCAAAGCCTATGCCAATCAGTTAGGCGTAGCAGAGGATTACCTAAGCTTGAATCCGGCGATCGCGGTGACAATTGTTGATTTTGTTCTCTTTAAAGATAGAACTGATGTCATTAGTCAATTTGTTTTTCAGGAAAAAAACAAGAAAGTTGAATATCCCGACCCAGAATTACAGCTCTTTTTTGTAGAGTTACCAAAATTCAAAAAAACTTCAACAGAGTTAAGCAGCTTGTCCGATAAATGGATTTATTTTCTGAAAGAAGCAGCAAAACTAGATGAAATACCGGCGATTTTGGGTGAAGTAGAAGAAATAGACATGGCTTTAAGTATTGCCAATCAAGCTAGCATGAGCCTAGAAGAATTAGAGGTAGCAGATCGTAGAAGTATAACGCTCCAAGACGAGAAAGGTCGGATAACTTATGCAAGAGAAGAGGGACGCTTGCAGGCTACGACGGGTTTAGTCATGCGTTTACTAAAAAGGCGCTTCGGGGAAATACCCGAGGTGGCAACTGGTCAAATTGAAAATTTGGCGCTCGAAGACTTGGAGAGTTTAGCCGAAGAGATTTTTGATTTCAACAGCTTAGAAGATTTATCGGTTTGGCTCCAAGAGCGCGCACGTTCTTAGTTCCTGCTCGTAGAAAATAAGACAGGACTTTAGATTTTGGGTATTAAATCAAATTAGCCTTCACCATTATTATTGCACAATCGAGAAAGTAGAGAAAGATTTCTGGAAGAACGCGATCGCCTTTCCATCAATAGCATCGCCGAGCAGCTTCGAGGAGATAGCACTTCTCGATCGAGCGATCGCTATACCATTGGGGTGCGTTTTGCGGTAAAATAGTTTGATAACATCGGGCGACTGCTGGGAAAGAATGCTATGAGATTTATCAGTCCCAAGATTGATTTTACCTTTAAAAAGATATTCGGTTCTGAAAAAAGCGAACCCATCCTCATTAGCTTTCTCAATGCCATCGTCTACGGAGGGGAAGATGTCATTGAATCCTTGAAGATTATCAATCCCTACAATCCCGGTAAAATTGATACCCTAAAAGAAACTTATTTAGATGTAAAGGCAACTTTATTTGACGGGTCGTTCGTCGTCATAGAAATGCAAATTGCTCGGATGAGTGCCTTTAGCAAGCGCATCGTCTATAATTTGAGCAAAGCCTATGCCAATCAGTTAGGCGTAGCAGAGGATTACCTAAGCTTGAATCCGGCGATCGCGGTGACAATTGTTGATTTTGTTCTCTTTAAAGATAGAACTGATGTCATTAGTCAATTTGTTTTTCAGGAAAAGAATAAGAAAATTGAATATCCCGACTCAGAATTGCAGCTCTTTTTTGTAGAGTTACCTAACTTCAAAAAGACCTTGACAGAGTTAAGCAGCTTGTCCGATAAATGGATTTATTTCCTGAAAGAAGCAGCAAAACTAGAGGAAATACCGGCGATTTTGGGTGAAGTGGAAGAGATAGATATGGCTTTAAATATTGCTAACCAATCTAGCATGACCCTGGAAGAATTAGAAGTGGCAGATCGTCGAAGTATAACACTCCAAGATGAGAAAGGCAGGATAACTTATGCAAGGGAAGAGGGAAAAGAAGAAGGACGTATTCAAGAGGCGATCGCTTTAGTCATACGTTTGCTCAAAAGGCGCTTCGGGGAAATATCCGAAGTGGCGATCGGTCAAATTAAAAATTTAGCGCTCGAAGACTTGGAGAGTTTAGCCGAAGAAAGTTTTGATTTCAGCAGCTTGGAGGATTTATCTATTTGGCTCCAAGAGCGCGCCAGTTCTTAATCTCTACCCGTAGAATAGATATCGCGATCGCTAAGTTTTAATCCCTTCTTCGGCTGCCTTGGCTAACACTTCATCCATCCAAGCATTGATGCTCTTGTCTGCCTTCTTCGCAGCCATATAAATCTGGCGGTGATGTTCCGGCGTTGTCCGAAAAGGAAGTTTTCCTGAAAAGGGCCGATCGGGTTCCTCTCCTAATTCCTGGCACCACTCTAGATAGTCATCCACAGAGTCGTAGAAGGCTTGGCGCAATTCATCTACTGTTTCTCCTCTAAATGTCACAACATCTTTAATTCCTAATACTTGACCGAATAAAATTCCTACGTCTTCATCGATTTCGATGCAAGCGGTGTAACCTTTGTATTGCATGTTAATTTGTGCTACTGATTTTCTGGTTCGATACCTGCTTTTTCTAAGAATTCTCGCGCAGATTTAACTGCACCTTTATCTGTTTCTTTTTCAGGATGAGGTTCGTGGAATACCGCCTTAACTCCATTTAAAGAAATGCGCACGCGCGAACCTTTTCCTTGTGTAACTGTTGCACCAAGTGCATTAAACAAATTTTTTATGTTCGTCCACTCTATATCAGAGCGAATAGGAGTGGTAAATATTTTGATTAAAGTTTGTTTTTGTTTTTTGTTCATAATTGTTTGTACTCACATTTTTACTCATAAACGATTTCTCCTTTTTTAGTTATAATTTTTATGATATCAAAACATGATATCATTGTCAAGTTGAGTCAGCCATTTTGGTTCGATGTGGCAGATTTGCGTCAAGATGCAGGTGAGATATTAAGGGAAAAGACAAATCTTTAAAACAAACAAACCGATTCGGGTTCCACCGGACACGATTGCTCGCCTAACGGATTCCTTCGCAAGTCTAACCGCCGAAGCTTATTTAAGCTATCAAGGGAACTGACATCGGTGACTTGATTATTGTATAAGTCGAGCCATCGCAGTTGTATTAAAGATTCTAAAGCTGTTACGTCGGAAATTGTATTGTTAAAAAGTAAAATTTCTTCGAGTTTGGTGAGGGATGTGAGGGGAGTGAGATCGGAAATAGGATTATTGCCAAGGGAGAGGGTTTTGAGATTATTTAAGTTAGATAGAGGACTGAGATCGGCGATTTGGTTAGCAAAGAGAGTAAGATTGGTAAGTTGGTCGAGAGCCGCGATCGCGCTCAAATCTCGAATTTGATTATTCCCTAAAGAAAGGCTAGTAAGTTTACTTAAATTGCTCAGAGGTGTGAGGTCTACAATTTGATTGTTAAACAGCAGCAGGTGAGTCAAATTCGAGAAATTGGCAACAGGTGAAATATCCACGATTTGATTGTCAAAAAGGGCTAAAACTTGCAACTGCGTCAGAGAAGCTAGCGGCGCTATATCGGTAATTTGATTGTCAAATAAAGTCAAAGACTTAAGCTGAGTCAGTCCGGCAAGAGGACGAAGGTTGCTAATTTGATTGGTATCGAGGACTAATGTTTCTAAATTGACGAGGGAAGACAGAGGGGAGACATCGCGAATGCCATTGACATCGAGTGCCAGCCAAGTAAGATTGGTTAAGGAACTCAGAGGAGATAAATCTTCGATTTGATTGCCTCCGAGGGCCAAAACCGTTAAGTTTGTCAGCGAAGCGAGGGGACGAATATCGGCAATTTGACTGCCTCCCAAGTCGAGACTCGTGCGTTGAGAGAGGATTTCTTCGGCACGCTGACAGTCGGACGTTCCGGCGATCTGGAGGAGAAGATCGACGGTTTGCTGCGTCTCGGCAGATGCGCCGTTTCGCGTCGAACACCACTCCGAAAACCGTTGTGGCGATGCTGAAGCGGGAAAAGCAGATAGAGAAAGGGTTAATAGCGCGATCGCGAAGTTTCCTATTCTATTCTTCCACGATCCAAGAGCGAGTATATTTAGGAAAAAATCCATATTTGACCTCATGCCGAAGTTGATTGTAAAACAAAAAACCGAGTAATTTTTTGGAAGAGCGAGTAGTGGCGCGCCTGATGCGTCTTTCTATTGTTACATCTGTCCCTAGATAGATGCTATACCTAAAGCTATGGGGGGGTATTGACGAGGCAGTCTTTTTGGCAGATAAGCTGGCGATCGCGCTCAACGGATCGGTGGCGAATATTAGGGAAGTGATGGAGATTCCATTTGAGAGGTTGCGCGATCGCGCTTTCATTTTGAGTTATTTCCTAATAGCGAGTTGTATGATTTGAGAAGGGGTAGAACGCTTGCAAAAAATTCTTTGGGAACGGGGGAAACCCAAGCGAATTGTTGAAACGCCAGTCTATGAGTTTAATTAAGAAAAAGATGTTTTTTGCCGTAAGATACTTCCTTTTCATCGTTTAATCTCGTTTAAATAAAGACGCGATCGCATGAATCTTCCTCAACGAGACGAATTTGGTACCATTCTGAAAGAGACTTGCTCGAAAATCCGCGATCGCGTTTCTGGAAGGAGAAACGGCAATTGTCGATTATCCCAATAATCCGACTTGAACTCAAGTTAAAGGCTCACAGGGCGCATTCCATTAAAATAAACTGAAATATTGAGCTACTCAATTTTTCGTTGCACCGAATTTTGCTAGAATTGAGTTTTAACTGCACGACCCATTGGTGAATTCTTTTTGTCTGGGTTCGCTACCCGGTGCGTAGAAGTGCTGATGCGGGGTCTGGACGCTTCTTCCATTCTTCCACTCTTCCACTCTTCCTAAGATAACTTCGATGAAAGTAAAACATATCGTTAATTTGCATAAAGGTTCTACCTTTTTTTTCGTGTTAGGACTCATGGGTATCTACAATAATTTCACATTAGGGCCTTTGGTTTACTTAGCGTTACACGGAACCTACGGCTTTTTATGGCTGCTGAAAGATCGACTTTATCCCGATAGACAATGGGAACAAGAAGTTCCGATCGCGGCGGGGGTTGTAGGATTTGTAGTTGTTAGTTTATATTGGGTCGCTCCCTTTATACTGATATCGAGCGGTTCCATTCCCACCGTGCCGTTAGTGGCGATCGCGATCGCGCTCAATGTTTTCGGCGTATTCCTCCATTTTGGCAGCGACGCGCAAAAATATTATACGCTCAAATATCAACCGGGTCTCATTACAGAAGGCTTCTTTGCTCGCTGTCGCAACCCCAACTACTTAGGAGAAGTTTTAATTTACAGTTCTTTCGCACTCCTCGTTCAGCACTGGCTTCCTTGGGTCATTTTTGCTGGCTTTTTCAGCGTATTATTCGTTCCCAATATGTTGAAAAAAGACCGTTCTCTTTCTCGCTATCAAGGATTTGAGGAATATAAAGCGAATTCCGGTTTAATTCTTCCTAAGCTTTGGGGCAATATTTCTGGAGTTCCCCTCCCTCAAGAAAATCAGTTGTAATTTGAGTAAGTTGCGCTAGACTATAGCCAAGGCTTCCAGTTATTGGAGGAGTTATGCCATAACGCGCGATCGCATCCTAGAACGCCTCGATCGCATTCCTAACGGGATGCTAGGCGAGATTTTACAGTTTATTGATTCTTTAATCGTTCGTTTGCCGCGTTCCCTTAGCGTTCCCGGAAAAAGCCTGCAAGATTTGGCGAGAAGCTTATCTTCAGAAGATGCGCTCTTGATGCGGCGAGCGATCGAAGATGATTGGAGTCAGGTCGATTTTGATGAGTGGTAGTTTTTTATTAAGTAGGTGGGCAAAAATAAACGCATAACCTCGAAAACCGTATTCCTTGCCAGGTAAGGGTTTTAGCTGGAGATATTGTTCTTTTAATTACGCCCACCTACTTAGATACGAATATCGCGATCGCATTTTTGGAAGGAGAAACGGCAATTGTCAATCGCGCCAACCCCCGAACAAAAAAACGTTCTGTAGGGACACGGCATTAGCACAATTTAGGGATTGAATGAACAATTTAACTCCACGCCGTGTCCCCTGGTGCGATCGTACAAAAATAGTATTAGAAGTCAAAAAAGTTACGTAGGGTGGGCAAGGCGATTTTAACTGACTTCGCTTGATTCTTTCCTAAACTTGCCTTGCCCACCGCGCTCGTTGGGGAGGCATTGCTGATTTGAGAGAATGTGTTTAATTTTAACGATTTGACGGCAATTCCTACTCTACCTTAGTGGAATCTCTGTCACAATAGAACCAATACTTTCTTGAAAACAACAGTATATGAGCAACAACGAGGCACTGCGACGCATCGAACAAGCGGCGGCGGAAGGCTGGACTGAATTGGATTTGGCGGGGTTGGAGTTGGAAGAGTTGCCGAGGGAAATTGGCAAGTGTACGCAGTTGGAATCGTTGGTGTTGGGGAAGATTGATAGAGAGAAACCGGAATTGGTTGGGAATCAACTAACGACACTGCCGGAAGAAATTGCAGCCTTAACGAATTTGAAACGGCTGGAGATTACAGGTAATAAACTGGTGGAGATTCCCGAAATTATTCTTCAACTGTCCAATTTGATAGAACTTTTCCTCACCCACAATCAAATAGCGATCGCGCAATCCTCTCTTTCCTCATCCCCGGCATCCTCCCCAAGGAAGAACCCGAAGACACCCAACTCGAAGGCGACACCCTCGACTTTCAATACCACTACCGCGTCCTCCCCGACAGCATCATTTCTCGCTTCATCGTCCTCACCCACGAAAAAATCCACGAGGGAACGTGCTGGCGAACGGGGGTAATGTTGGCTTACTGCGAAGGAGACAATACATACAACATTGCCCGTGTCAAGTCCGATCCCGAAGACGGGAAAATCTTTATCGCCATCAGCGGACGCGAGTCAACGCGGGGCGTTCTTTCCTCAGTCTCATTCGCGATACCTTTAACCGCATCCACAATTCCTTCGCCAACTTAGGGCTTGCTGAAAAAAGCCTAAAGCCAGACAGCAAGGGGAAACTAACCACAAGAGAGTCCCGAAAAAATTGATGGGAAAGGACGAATTATCGTTAAAATGAGTCAAAACCCCTTGCAC
>JAXHVQ010000149.1:0-14172 GCA_034189065.1 Cyanobacteriota bacterium | reverse complement strand
TAATTTAATGGGTACGCCTGAACCCGTCTGGGTTGGTTGGGGGAGCGAGAAATTTGGGTGCGAGACGGATAAGTTGCGGGTTAGAAGGGAGATGATTCTATTGGCAGAGGGTGTAAATCGCGATTCTGGTTTCGAGCTCGCGTCTCTCTACGAGCAAACTTCGCTACGGACGCGGTTTCGAGCGGCAAACAAGGGAGCGATCCTTAAATGGACTTAAAACTTAAGTGTAATTTGCGACCCCAATGTTACAAACAATTACGGGCTTAAAGTCAACAAAAATTAACTCGCCAGCAATTCAGGGGCTTTTTAATCTTTTTTATTGACGAATTAGGGGTTTTGAGGTAATAAAAAAATGAGTTTGGCGCGAGATGAAGAGGTGAAGACGCGAACGGTAACAAGACCCAAACTCCCTCGACCCCAAGACCGAGATGCTGTATTAGGAGGACAGTCGTTTGTTCCGGGCGCAGCAGCGGTTTTGGGGGGATTGGAGGGTGTGAAACTGCGTTTTGGCAGCCCCCAAGCGGAGGTGAGGAAGGCGGCTGTCGTCGAAGCGATGAGGTACGGCGAAAGGGGATTGGCGATCGCGATCGCGGCCTTGGAAGATGCCTCGCCGGGGGTACAGCGTCGGGCATATGAGTTGTTGAGAGAACGGGCAGAACTCGCCGCCTGCTTGTCCCAAAGCGAAGGTTGCGATCGCCAACTGCTCGAAGCCTTACAGCGGTACAATCCTTGGAGTCACACCCGCCAACAGCAAGTGCTATTGGGCCATCTCGACGGCATCAGCGACCTGGCAATTTTACCAGAGGGGGGAGTGATTATCAGCGCCAGCCGCGATCGAACCCTGAAAATGTGGGATATTGAAAGCGGGAAGATGCGCGCCACCTTAGAAGGACATGGAAATTGGATTTCCGCCATCGCCCTTTCCCCCGACGGTCGAACCTTGTTCAGCGGCAGCATCGATCGTACAATAGGAGTTTGGGACTTATACGCTGGGGAATTGCCCAAACACCGTTGGCAACTCGACCGTTTCGTCACAAGCATTGCGATCGCGCCCGACGGACAAACCCTAGTGAGTGCCAGCGTCGAACAACCTGCCCTCCACCTGTGGAATTTAAAAACCGGTCAAATCTCCCATTTATGGACCGGACAAGCCCATTTTGTCAAAAGCTTAGCCATTAGCCCCGATAGTAAAACTCTCGTCACCGGCAACGCAGATAGTACCATTGGGTTGTGGGATTTAAAAACCGGTCAATTACAGCGGAAACTCCTCGGACATCTTCACGCAGTGTCCGCCGTTCGTATCGCACCCAATGGCAAAACAATTGTGAGCGGTAGCCGCGATCGTACAATAATGGTGTGGGATATTAAAAGTGGGGCCATTCAATGGGCAACCGAGGCTAGTACTGCAGTACTAACTGCCCTGTGCGTCACCCCAGATAGTCAATTTGCGATCGCCGGTGGAGAAGACGGCGCGATCGGCATTTGGAACCTGGAAACCGGTCAATTGCAGCGCCTCCTCAAAGGACATACCGATATTGTAACCTGCCTCGCGATCGCGCCCGACGGTCAAACCTTCGTCAGCGGTTCCCAAGACGGAACGCTCAAAATTTGGGGAATTGGGGATTAGTCATTAGTCATTAGTCATTAGTCCTAAAATCTAAAACCTAGTTGAGTCATTGGTTATCGATGTTTGATTTAAGCTCGATCGAAACCTAACAACGAACCAAAAAAGTCAGCTCTTATGCAAGGAACGAATCCAGACAAGCAAGAGGCAGAGCTGACATGAACCAAGATAGTCAATCGATTTGACAGTAATATTACGCTGCTGTGACAAAGAAATGAACTTCGCGCCGTTCGTTGCGTTGCGATCGCGTTTTCGCACTTTCCAAATACTACAACATCTAGAAAAAGTGACGAATTCGTCGCAAAACTTAAGAATTAAAGAGAGCGATCGAATCGGCATTGCTAAAATACAGACAAAACCTCCAACTCCCCCATGATATCGCCCATGTTTGCAGCAAAACCCTCTGCCCAAAAAAGCGCTCGTCCCCCCAAAGAAAAGCTCCCCACGATGTACGATCTTCCTGACGAGTTTCCAGAGGATCCAGGATTGCCAGACGAATTTCACGACCTTCAACCCGATTTCCTGCGCCTGACACTTCACAGCCGCAAATTTCCCTCAGAACAAATTTTTATCGGCACCAACCTTAATATCCACTACGATCTCAACCATCCCCTATGGCACAAACGACCCGATTGGTTTGTCGCAGTGGGCGTTCCCCGCTTGTATGACGGACACGATTTAAGAAAAAGCTACCTCATGTGGCAAGAAGAAGTGTCGCCTTTGGTTATCGTCGAACTGCTGTCGCCGGGAACAACAAAAGAAGATTTAGGAGAAAACGCACCGCCAGAAGAGGAAGAAATTCCCGATGACGGTCAACACGGCGTAAAACCCTCCTTTACGCCTCCGAGTAAATGGGAAGTGTACGAACAAATTTTGAAAGTTCCTCACTATATTGTTTTTAATCGCTTCACCAATAGACTGCGCTACTTTAAGTTAGAACAAGGCAGCTATCAAGAGCAGTCCCTTAACGAAATGGCCCCCTTAATTTGGATACCCGAATTGGAGTTAGGCATAGGACTGTGGGAGGGAGAAGGCGCGGGAATACACCGCTTGTGGTTGCGCTGGTGCGACGAGGAGGGAAATTGGATTCCCACGCCAGCCGAAGCAGCCGAACAACGTGCTGAGGCGGCACAACAGCAAGCTGAGGCGGCACAACAGCAAGCTGAGGCGGCACAACAACGTGCCGAAACTGCCGAACAGCGTGCCGAAACTGCCGAACGCGCGATCGCGCAAGCCATCCCTCGACTGTTAAATTTAGGACTGGCACCCCCTCAAATTGCCGAAACCTTGGGCATTTCCGTTGAGGAAGTCAACCGCCGGATGCAGCAATAGCAATATTTTCCTCAGTCGCGGGCGTGGATTCTATCTTTAATAATGCAATACTGGAAGCGTAGCTTGCGACCGTGCAATATACGGGTATGCGATCGATGCTGGCAAACCTCAACGAATTTAACCCCTGGATTATTGGAATGGCGCTTAATGCCATTCTTTTAACGCTCCTTTGGCTTGCGCCGAAAAAGTTACTCACCCCGGCTGGAATTTTTCACGCTTGGGTGTTGGGAGTCATTGTCTGGGGAACGCTGGGATGGCAAGGTTATCTTGTTGTCGTTTTCTATTTCTTGGCAGGTTCGGCTGTTACTTATATTGGAATGGCGGAAAAAGAAGCGGCGGGCATTGCTGAGAAGCGTTCTGGGGCGCGAGGGCCGGAAAATGTTTGGGGTTCTGCGCTGACGGCGGCGATTTGTGCTTTGGCAACGTTGGTGGTTCCGCCCGTTCTTCGCGGTTTGCCCGTGTTGGGCTATGTGGCGAGTTTTAGTACGAAATTGTCGGATACGACGGCGAGTGAGGTGGGGAAAGCTTACGGGAAGCGGACTTTTTTGATTACAACGTTGCAACCGGTAGAACGGGGAACTGAGGGGGCTGTGAGTTTGGAAGGAACGATTGCGGGCGCAACTGCCTCGGCCGCGATCGCGCTTTTGGCTTGGGCCATTGGTTTGCTCGAACCTTTGGGCGTTGTTTGGTGCGTTCTTGCCGCTTTTATTGCTACGAATCTTGAAAGTCTCATCGGTGCGACGTTACAGTCTAAGTTCGGTTGGCTCACAAATGAGGTTGTTAATATTATCAATACCTTGATTGGTGCTGCTGTGGCGATGGGTTTGGCGATGGCGATCGCTCTTTAAAGTCTCCCGGAAATGCAGGAGGCCGTTTAAAATCGAAATATAACTTAACAATTTGAGGCAAGCAACAATGGCTGACGTTGAAATTTATACTTGGAGTCGCTGCCCCTTCTGCATTCGAGCCAAAGGGTTACTCGACCAAAAAGGCGTTCAATACACCGAATATTGCATTGATGGGGATGAAGTTGCGCGATCGGAAATGGCGAAGCGGGCAAACGGACGGCGTTCTCTGCCGCAAATTTTCATCGATAGCGCTCACATTGGCGGGTGCGACGATCTGTATGACTTGGACGACAGCGGAGAGTTGGCAGGACTCTTACAAGGAAGCGCCGCTTAACAGTTGACAGTAAGCATTCAGCCATCAGCCGTCAGCCGTAGGGACGTTTCATGAAACGTCCCTACTTATAATAACAAATCTGGAACGGGAGAATTGAAGATTGAGAAACTTTAGAGAGATTACAGAGATGCTTACTTCTTTTATTCACTCATCTGAAAGCTGAAAGCTGACGGCTGAATACTTACTAACTAATGACTAATAATCAATTATGAAAATTGCCTTTATTATTGACCCCATTGCCCAACTCGATCCGGGTCACGATAGCAGCGTCGCAATGATGGAAGCCGCCCAAGCTTCCGGTCATGATGTTTATATTACTTCTGCACATCAGTTGAGTATTGTCAAGGGGAAAGCGTTTGCTTTTTTAGAACCCGTTCGACTGATTCCGGTAGAGTTAATGGAAGGTCGTTGGATAGCAGCCGAACCGTGGTATCAAATCTCGCCGGGACAACTTCAACCCCTAGAAGATATGGATGCCGTTTTAATGCGCGTCGATCCTCCTGTAACGATTCCTTATATTTATGTAACGCAAATTCTCGACCTTATCGATTCGGCAAAAACTCTCGTTCTTAACTCGCCTCGCGCCTTACAAGCAGCCAATGAGAAGTTGTATGCGCTGAATTTTCCCGATGTGATTCCCGAAACCATTGTCAGTCAGGAAAAGGCAGTCATTCGCTCCTTTGTCGAAGAGCAGGAAAAAGCCGTTCTTAAACCCTTGGGTGGGAAGGCGGGAGAGGGAATTCTGTTTTTACAAGATGGCGATCGCAACCTCAATTCCTTAATTGAAATTAGCACAAAATGGGGCAAAGAACCGGTCATGATACAACAATATTTACCCGCCGCCGCCGAGGGAGATAAACGAATTATTTTATTAGATGGCGAACCCCTCGGCGCGGTGAATCGCATTCCCACCGGAAAAGAGTTTCGAGGAAATATGGCAGTGGGAGGACGAGTTGCCAAGACGGAAATTAGCGATCGCGAAAAAGAAATTTGTGCTGCGGTTGCGCCTAAACTGAAAGAAGATGGTTTATACTTTGTCGGATTAGACGTTATCGGCGGATATTTAACCGAAGTCAACGTCACCAGTCCCACCGGCATCCGAGAAATCGATCGCCTCAATCATACTCGTTTGGGCAAAAATGTTATCGAATGGATAGAGAAACAGTAATCGTCATTTGTTATTTGTCATTGCTTCGTAAGCATTCAGCCATCAGTCGTCAGCCATCAGCTTAAAACAAATCTGGAACGGGAGAATTGAAAATTGAGAAACTTTAGAGAGATTACAGAGATGCTTACTTCTTTTATTCACTCATCTGAAAGCTGACTGCTTACATTAGTTCTAAAACCTAAAACCTAGTTTAGTCATCGGTCATTGGTCATTTTTAAATTCCGAAAAATCATTCTTACTTATTAACCATGAAAGACACCAATCGAAATGCAAAAAACTTGGCAATCTTTTGTCATCTCTCGTCTTTATGCTGGTTTCTTTTGATTTTGGTCGGATTGCCGATGCCGTTCTTCGCCAATCTAATCGGACCGTTAGTTGTCTGGCTGGCGGCCAGAAATGAATCAGAGTTTGTAGATAGACACGGGCGCGAATCTATAAACTTCCAAATTTCAATGATAATTTATGGAATTGGTCTAATTCTAGTTTCAATTGCACTCCTTTTCCTTTATCTCATTGCAGTTGGAGGTTCTGCAAACCCAGATGGCGGTGCCTTTATACTCGGTGCCGCAATATTAGGCGGTATTGGCTGGTTGACTTTATTGGCGGTGTTTAGTTTGGTGCAATTAGTTTTGGTTATTATGGCAGCGGTTAAAGCGAGTCAAGGAAAGTATTACCGCTATCCCTTAACACTGCGCCTGATTCGCGATCGCCGTTAAACATAAAGTCCCCTTTTGCGGTTTAATAAAAATTGCAGTTTTCCCGTTCTCCCTCCGATAAAAGTTCCGCTATAACATTAAAATATGAATTTCTTCTCTCAACTCGCCGAAGCCGATCTCCTGACTTACAGCCAATGGCTCGGTATCCTTACCCTCGTTTGCCTGGTTTTAACAGTCGTTGCATTCCTCTTCAAATGGGGAATTCGCTTTCGTTTAGTGGGAATAACCAGCTTTATGGGAGTTGTCACCGGCAGCGTATTCGCCCTGGGCGTAGGTTTATTTACCCGCACCACCGTTCCCGGTGCCGTGCGCTACGCCCTCGTGTTCGATAATGCCGCCGACAAAGTGACAATCGCCATCCCGCCAACGGTGGCAAAATCCGAAGTCGAAGCGACGTTACGCCAAGCTGCCCTCGATCTCCAACCCTACGGACGTTCCCTCGGCTCTAGCGGACAACTGGCAATTCGCGCCAGAACGCTGTTGCATCCCGAACCGGGAATCTCTCAACCCCTTTACTTAGGCGAAGCAAGGCGCTCGATTCGCAGCAGCGCCGATAATCCGATCGCGATCGAATTGTTTGCCGACAACCTCGCTCAACTTCGGGAGGGAAGAATAGAAGAATAGAAGAATGGAAGAATGGAAGAATGGAAGAATTCGGAACCCACAACCCACAACTCATAACCCAAAATCCAGCACGGCGCTTTGATAAGGTTATCTTTCTCACCTAAAACCCCCTGATGCCGTGCCTCTACTTCAATCTCGCTCAATCTCGTCCAACTCATAACCCAGCACGGCGCTTTGGTAAGGTTATCTTTCTCACCTAAAATCTCCCTGATGCCGTGCCTCTACTTCAATCTCGCTCAATCTCGTCCAACTCATAACCCAGCACGGCGCTTTGGTAAGGTTATCTTTCTCGCCTAAATCCCCCTGATGCCGTGCCTCTACTTCAATCTCGCTCAATCTCGTCCAACTCATAACTCATAACTCTGAACTCAAAACCCTGAACTCATATGTCCGTATCCACCGCTCAAACTTCCAATCTCGCGTCCCTCCAAATTGCCCCAGCGCGCGTTCTTCGAGGCGAAAATGCGTTGGTACAAGCGGGGGGAGAGATCGCACAGTTAGGGTGTCGTCCTTTGCTCGTGGGCGGCGATCGCGCGATGGAAACCATTAGCGCCCAATGGCAACAAGTCGTCGAAGAATACAATCTCCAAACCGCTCGAATCAGTTCCCATCCCGACTGTTCGGAACCCACTCTCGAAAAGCTGTACGCCGCAGTTAGGAACCATCAAGCCGATTGTATTGTGGGCGCGGGGGGCGGAAAAGCTCTCGATGCCGCCAAACTCCTCGCCCATCGCCATCGCCTGCCCATCGTTACGATTCCCACCTCAGCGGCAACCTGCGCGGCATGGACGGCGCTTTCTAATATTTATTCCGACGAAGGAGCCTTTTTGTACGACGTAGAACTTGCCCGCTGTCCCGACTTGCTCGTTCTCGACTACGATTTCATTGCCAAAGCGCCCCAAAAAATGCTCGTCGCGGGCATTGGCGACGCGCTCGCCAAATGGTACGAAGCCTCCGTTAGCAGCAGCCATTCCACCGCCACCCTCGAAATTGCCGCCGTTCAACAAGCTCGAGTCTTGCGCGATTTGCTCCTGCAAAAATCCGCCCCAGCCCTAGAAAATCCAGGCAGTTCGGAGTGGCGGGAAACAGTCGATGCAACCGTATTGCTTGCCGGCGCGATCGGCGGTTTGGGGGGCGCGCAATGTCGCACCGTCGCCGCCCACGCCATTCACAACGGCTTAACTCATATTCGAGGCGATCGCCCAACCCTACACGGCGAAAAAGTCGCCTATGGCATTCTCGTGCAACTGCGCCTGGAGGAAACCGTTCAAGGCAATCAACTCGCTGCCACCGCCCGACGGCAATTGTTAAAATTTTACGCCGAAATTGGCTTGCCTCAAACCTTAGAAGACTTAGGATTGGGACAAGTCAGCCTCGCCCAACTGCGTCGCGCCGCCGAAATCGCCTGCGCCCCCAACTCCGACATCCATCGCCTTCCCTTTGCGGTGAGTTCCGAACTCGCGATCGCCGCAATGGTTTCGACAACAGCAACCGAGAGCGAAGGCAACGCCGCATCTCTCTCCCTTTCTTAAGTCAACTCAAAGACTACCGTCTCTCAACCCAATAGATTAGACTAGGGCTAGTAGGTCAACCCGATAGCCCAAAGAGCATAGGCTGAGGCCTCGCGTTCCCTGCACCTGCTGGCACTCGGGATCTCTAAAAGCGCGTATTGTTTGGCGTGCTTTAAGTCCCATTGCTTAAGTACTCTCCACCTACCCAGCATTGATAGGTAAAAATAGATAAAATATCGTTATAAGTACCTGATTTGCTCTAGAGGTGAGATTTCCCCAAAGGATACTAAATTCTCAGACGGATATTTTTCATTTAAACTTTAAAGAAAGTTAATTCAGGCCGTCATCGCTTGGGGTGCATCTGCCGTTGACCCATTTGACCAGATAATATATCTCTCCTCTACTATGGCTGCGGGTTCAAAATCGTCCACATTAGAACTGTTAAAACGCTTTAATCAATCCTTCCCTCAATTTTACGAGCAATTCGTCAGCAGTGAAATTCAACTGCAAAACCTCCGTTTAGCGTATCAACTTTATAAATCAAAATTAGCAGTTATTCAAATTAAGCCCGACGGGAATAAAAGCGCTCTTCATTTTGCCTATCGCAACCAATCTTTCTTACTAAGCGATATTTTCGGAGTTTTGGCTGCCTACGGACTGACGATTCATAGTCTCAGTCTTTACGGTCAAATCAAGCCTCCTATGCTTGTTTTTATCAAGCTGACAGTTTCGCGCGGAAATAAAGCGTTAACCCATAAAATTTCCGACAATGTGGGTCGCGCCATTCGGGAAGCCTTAGCCGGACATTTTGAAGTAGAAGAAATGCTGGCTGTTGAATTTAACCTCGATGCTGGTCTCGAACAGGTTGAAACTGAATTTTATGTCGATCCGGTTTTTCATTTACCGGCGTTGCTCATCGAAGCTGACAATCAACCTGGATTATTTTATAAAGTGATGTACGCAATTTGGCAAGAAGATTTATTAGTTGTGAATGCCAACCTACTGGTTTGGCGCGGTCGAACGCGCTTAATTCTCTATCTCCTCGGGCCCAATGAAAGCTTGATTCCTGAATATTTGGGTCAGAAAATTGCGGAAAGCGTTCGGCAACGTTTGCTGGGAGAATAGACTGGTTTGGGAAAGTTTGTTTAGTAATGGACAACGGGGGACGGGGGGACTGGGGGATAGAGGATAACCAATTTAGATGCGTCTTAGCTTAAGAGGAATATGATTGCAAAAGAACTTAAAGGACACGGCAAAGAGCAATATGATTGCAAAAAAGCTTAAAGAAGCGAAAATGCCATTCTTCTATTCTTCTATTCTGACTTCTTCTATTCTCCTATTCTTCCATTCTTCCCTTAAAAAAACATGGAAACCATTGAAATATTAGGAGTGCCTCACGCCTACCAACTTACCCCTCCCACCGCCGATCGCGAAGCTCCGGTTTTGGTATTCGTTCACGGGTGGTTGCTCAGCCAACATTATTGGCAACCCGTCGTCGAACGGTTAGCAGAAGATTATCAGTGTCTCGTCTACGACTTGCGGGGATTTGGCGACTCCCAAAGGCGCGACGGGAAGAGGATATCGCCCGAGCGGGGGTATACTTTAGCGGAATATGCCGCAGATTTGACCGCTTTGTTGGAAGCATTGAACTTCAAAAAAGTATGGCTGGTGGGACATTCTTTAGGGGGAAGTATAGCATTGTGGACCGCCAGAAACAGTAGCGATCGCGTCGGTGGGACCATCTGTATCAACGCCGGAGGGGGAATTTACCTCAAAGAAGAATTCGAGCGCTTTCGAGCGGTGGGAACCCAACTGGTTAAGCGCCGTCCCCGCTGGTTGCGATCGCTTCCCGGTCTCGAATGGCTTTTCGTCGGTGCAATGGTAGCGCGTCCCATCCAACGTCGTTGGGGAAGGCAAAGACTCGTCGATTATTGTACGGCCGACTCCCGAGCCGCCTTGGGTTCGCTGCTGGAAACAACCACCGAAGAAGAAGTTCGCCAACTCCCCCAAGTCGTTGCCAGCCTAGAACAACCGGTCTATTTTTTAGCAGGCGATCGCGATAAAGTGATGGAACTCAAATACGTTCTTCATCTTGCCAGCTTCCACCCCCTCTTTGAAAACTGCGGTCGCAATGTCATTGAAATTACTGACTGCGGTCATTTAGCGATGGTCGAACAACCCGACCTCGTCGCCGCCCAAATTCGCGCGCTCTTGCTCCGATAGAGTCCCCGCTCGCCATCCCGTCGCCATCGCGCCCACCTCTCCCTCAACTTAGCCAAATCTTGTGGAAACCCCCCTCAATTTAATTTTTCTGTAAAGTGTCGCGATCGAGGGACTTTTCACCTTACCCTCGCGCTCTCGATTGCACTACAATGAAAATGCCACAGCTTAAGCCCATTGATGAACTTTCAGTAAAATCTCCGACCCCCCTTAAAAACCTTGACCTGGAAACGACTCGCACCCAACATAGCAGTTTTGAACCAAACTTCTTTACAATCAAATATTATGCAAGTCAGAGCGTGCGCCCATCGCACCCCCCTATGGCGACAATCGCTTCTCGATGAGAAGCGATCGCTGCATTCGGCAACAGCCTAAAAATCGGAAGGAATAATTTGCGACAGGAGAAACTACCTATGCTACACCGCAAAATCTATCAGCTTTGTGCAGAAGGTCGTGAGATTTGCGTTTTTTTGCGGGATCAGCAACGCTGGATCGAAAACGCTCGCATCATCGATCTCGAAGGAGATTTAGTCACAATTCGCTATGAAACCGATGAAGAAGATGAAGTTTGCTCTTGGGAAGAAATGGTGCGCTTGGAAAGTATTGGAGCGGTGACGCAAAAATTAGCATCCGTTTCTCGAGGAAATATAGAAATCGCGATCGCGGAAGAGTGTCCAGAGGTAGAGCAAATCCGACCGCGCTACCCCGACACCAATGCAGAAGGCTAAATTTGGCTCGCTGGGATTAGCGATTGGGGACTGTCACCCCCGATCCTCAGCTTCCCAATTGGCGGGTTACGGGTTACTGATTAGGTCTTGACTGTACTGATGCTATCTCTCAAAAATTTAGATTACCATCCTCCCGCGACCCCAACGCCCATTCTCAAAGGAATTAACCTCGAACTCGCTCCCCAACAATTGGGACTGGTGGTCGGTCCGAGCGGGTCGGGCAAGTCCACGCTCCTTGATATTTTATCAGGTCTAGCAGAACCCACCCGAGGCAACTTATACTGGGGCGATCGCGAACTCCTCGCCCTCGACTTACAACTGTTGGGGGGGTTAGTCTTTCAATTTCCCGAACGCCATTTCTGCGGCAGCACGCTGGTCGAGGAACTGCGCCTGGGACATCCACAAATAACCTCCGAGCAACTGAAAACCGCTCTCCAAGAAGTAGGTTTAGAACATCTTTCGCCCAACGCATCGCCCGATACCCTCAGCGGCGGACAACAGCGCCGTCTCGCTTTAGCCGTCCAACTGGTGCGCCAACCCAACTTACTGATGCTCGACGAACCCACTGCCGGACTGGACTGGTCCATGCGCCGCCAACTCGTCAAGTTGCTCGCCAAGCTCAAAGCGCACTGGACGCTGTTGGTGGTGACTCACGATGCGGGAGAATTGCTGGAAGTGGCAGATCGGTGTTGGCGCTTAGTACGGGGGTCTCTAAGCGAAGTTGCACCCGAAGAATTAGCCCAATCGCCAATGTCCGAACGCCATCTCGATACCAGCAGGACAATGCTTTGACATCCTCACCGCCGTAAACGGACGGTGATTCCCAAACCTCACGATATGAATCAGGATCGCGCCAATGGCGAGAAACCCAACCTTAATGTTCAACATTCCAACCGATTACTGCCCGAAATGGAAGACATCTGGTTGAAAACCCTGAAGTGGCAGCCCGATCTCCAACAACAACAGCGTTTTCAACTATTATACGATGGGATTTTGGCAGGCAATCAGCGTTTGAATCTCACGCGCATCACCGATCCAATGGAGTTTTGGGAGAAACATCTGTGGGATTCCTTAGCCGGAGCGATTCACCTCGATTTAGCGGCAACCGGACGCTCGATTGCAGCGATTGATATTGGCACAGGAGGCGGATTTCCAGGTTTGCCGATCGCGATCGCCTTCCCCAACTATACAATGACCTTACTCGACTCTACGCGCAAAAAAACCCTCTTCCTCGACCGCCTCGCAAAAAAGCTAGCACTCTCCAATGTCTGTACTTTGACCGGACGCGCCGAGCAATTAGCAGAAAAACCTCCCCACCGCGAAGCTTACGATCTCGCCACAATTCGCGCGGTTGGGACGGTTTCCCTGTGTGCGAAATACGTTCTCCCCTTTTTGCACGTTGGGGGGATGGCCGTTCTCTATCGCGGACAATGGACTCAAGAAGACTTAGCTGAGTTAGAATCGGTTCTCGTTCCCCTGGGGGGGACAATTGCCTCCATCGAACGGTTTGCCTCTCCCATTAGCCGCAGCATCCGCCACTGCATTTATTTAGGCAAGGTTTAATCGGGATCTGGGTTGGGGTTGTCTTCGGAATCCTTCTCCTTGTCTTCTTTCCAGTCCTCCAAATCGCGCTCGACGGCGTATCGGAAGTCAATGGGGACGAGAACCACTTCGACTTCTTTTTCCGCTTTGTCAGGGGGATCCACGCGCGCGTAGAGAAACTTTTCGTCGAAGTTGGGTTTGCCTAACAGGAGGGTGTGAGGTTGCTCCTTCCCTTTGACTCCAATAGCGATCTCGGCGGTGGGTTGGTCGAGACCGTACTCAGATAGACGCGATCGCGCAACTTTGAAGGCGCGATCGCTCTTTCCCTCTACAATTAAATTAAGTAAAAATACAATCTGGGGTTCGCTAGCCGGTACGTTTTCAGGCTGTTTCATCTGCCACGGCTGTTGTGCCTTACCGGTACGCTCAAATCGCAGCTTTTGCTCCGGACGCGCGATTTCGACACCTTCTATTTGCTCCTCGCTCAACTCAAACAACTTTTGCTCTCCCAACTCCGCCGCCTCTCGCCGCGAAGAGCCGGTAAATTCAGCCAAGTAGACGAAACTTCCTAAAGTTAATGCCGTCGCTAATAAAATCCAAGTCGTTCGCTGCAATTTCATCTTTTCGGGTACGATTAAAGCTGAACTCTATAGCAAGCTACCTAAAACTCCTGGTGTAGCTCAAAGCTCAATTATCCCCTTTTTTCCACAAAAGTAAGGCGATCGACCGTTTTTCTTATAGCACTCATTCAATCTTCAAGACTTTATGGCAATTTTGGACTCCAAAGGACGGCTTTTTGGCAAACTTTCGCTCCTTGACTTGGGAGCCGCTCTGATTATTTTGGCTGTTATTTTTGGCATTTTTATTTTTCCGGGTTCCTCGGGCTCGGTCGCACAACTGGGAACTCAAACTAAACCCATTGAGATGGATCTCGTCGTTCGCGGGTTGAGCGTCCTCGATCCCGATACTTTCTTAAACGAGCTTAACGAAACGAAAGAAACTCGAATTATCATTCGTAACGAACCTCGCGGCGAAATCGCTATTAAGAAAATTGAACCTCTCAAGCGGTTGGTGATCGTTCCTCAACCCGACGGTTCAGTGAAAGCACTGCCCGACCCCAGACCGCCAGAGGAGTCATTTAGTACGGATTTTGTGATGACCTTAGCGGATGAGGCGGAAATTACTGATGGCGAAGCGGTGATTGCTGGAGAGAAGGTGAAAATTGGAACAGTTCTCGAACTCGACGGTCAGACCTATAATTTTCGAGGCAGTATTATGGATGTTCGCATCGGCGATTGAGGTGGGTTTGATTGACGGGTTGCGAGCAATGAGCGATCGCGCCGCCGCAACCCATGTAGCAAGAGGTTGCTCCTCACCGAGCTAGATTCACCTCAAGAGGGATACCGCTCATTCGGCTTTCGGCGTATCAATTGACTTATCGCCCAACCGCACAGTAAGTAGGGTTTGCTGAATAGGTGTTGTGATGAGCAGGGGAAGCAGGGGAGCAGGGGGAGCAGGGGAGCAG
>JAXHVQ010000148.1:0-14249 GCA_034189065.1 Cyanobacteriota bacterium | reverse complement strand
TACCAGTCGGACTAACGCTTCAAAGTCTCGGACTCGACGGCGGAACTAACTTGGATGTTGCCGGTAGTGGCGATGGAAATGCCCAAACCCTCGAAGTTTTGTTTAGTAACATTGCGGCGGGGCAATCGAAAACGATTACAGTCAATGCTTTGGTCAGCGACAATTACGTTAGACCCATTGAGTTTAACGGCACGCTGGGAACCGCAGCACCAGGTACGGATGAGGTAAATGCGGCTCTTCCTGAATATTATGAAACAACATTTGATGGAACCTTATTTTTGCATTTAAATGTTGAAAAAGGATTCAGTGAAGAAGAAGCCCATTTTGGTTTTCTAAATCTGAGCAGTCGTGCTGAAGTTGTTTCCGCAAACCAAAGAACCCCGATGTCGGGATCGCTTTCGGCGAGCGCCCGCTTGGATATTTCGACCTATCAAATTTCGGGAAAATTGAATAACGGACAACAATTTCAACTCTTCTCAATTGAGAATTTAAATAGCCCCAACAATTCCGACACCGCCTTGTTTTTTAATCCCAATCCCGACAACGGTGGCAGTGTCTATCCCTATTATAATCAATCGGAATTTTTACCTCCCGGAGAAGTCGGGATGGGCGATTTTTTTGGGGAATGGGAAAAAATTAGCGATGCCGAGTATTTAGCCAATTTAGCAGATTGGATGAATTTGTCTGCCGATGGCGATCTGTCGAGTATTCAAGACGAACAGACTGTTGTCAATGCCCTCGCTGAGTTTATTGAAAATGGCGTTTATCGTCGCGAAAACTATCTCGGAGGATCCTTTACATTTCAGAATGGTTCTGAAACTCAAACTTTAAACTTTGAAGGCGGCGAACTTTTTCCGGTTGCCAACAATTTTGTCGATGTATTGGTGACAGATTCTGGGGCATCCGCCACAGATGGCAGCGGCAATTCTCTCGGCTCGTTTTCCAATTTGCAACAAGCTCTCAATTCCTTTGGATTTACCGATTCTACTGGCGTAAATATTACGGTTCAAGATTCTGATGGGGATGGTCGCGTTGATGTTGGTTTGCAAAAACTGAGCGGTTTTAATTTTGAGGAGCAATGGTTCGTTGAAGAAATTCAAATCGCAGGAAATACGAGCGATGTTGCTTTCATTTCTCCAGGGGGTCGAACTAATTTCGATTTCTCCTCACAACCGTTCCAAATGAGCAGTGCGGTTAATTTTACTCTGCGAGGCAAAGGGGCAAAAGATACGATTGTGGGAACGGCTTTTGACGATACAATTGAGGGATTGAAAGGACAGGATACCTTAGCTGGATACAATGGAAATGATACGATCCGAGGCGGTCGAGGTCAAGATATCCTCATAGGGGGTCGAGACGACGATAATTTGACGGGAGACGCAGGAATTGATACTTTTGTGTTCGGAGCAGCTTTTGGTAATGACACGATTACTGATTTCAACAGTCAAGACATTCTCGACGTAAGCGAACTCGATATCAGCAGCGCCGATCTCGACAGCAATAGCAATGGTATTATCAATGGGAGCGATACCTTTGCCAGTGTCAATAATGGGAATTTACTCTTAGATTTGACAACATTTAACGGCGGAACGCTGGAACTGACAGGCGTTACATCGGTGAGCATAAATTCGGTCGCGTTTTAACTGCTCGCCCTCATCCCTTACCCCTTCTCCTCTATGCTTCCCCCCCTGAAATTAGGGGGGAAGCATAGAGGAGAAGGGGAGCTAGCAAACCAGTACCTCTTTTCAAGAGTTATAAAAATTGATACTAGCGTTCGGGCAGACAAGGCAAGATGGATTGAATGCTTTGTCCGCCCCAGATTTTTTTAACCTGTAATTTTGAATGCGTGAATTTGAATTTTTTAATTAATTTCATGAGGCACTACCAACCATTGAAAATTTTAACTGCGTGGAAAAAATTGGGCTTAGCGCAAATCGCGATCGCGATCTCCCTGAGTTTGCCCCAAAATGCGATCGCGCAAATTGTCCCCGATGCCACATTAGGCGCGGAAAATTCCATTCTCACCCCTAACGTCCCCCATCAAAATAGCGCGATCGATCGCATCGATGGCGGGGCAATTCGAGGCAGCAATCTCTTCCACAGCTTCCAAGACTTCAATGTTGGCAACCTGCAACAACTCTACTTCGCCAACCCAACAGGCATCAAAAATATCTTAGGACGAGTCACCGGAACCCAAAACTCGAACATTCTCGGTACATTGGGCGTACTGGGAAATGCTAACTTATTTTTAATCAATCCCAACGGTATCTTCTTCGGTCCCAACGCGCGCCTCGATGTTCCCGGTTCCTTCTTCGCCGGGACAAGTCGAAGTCTCTTTCTCGATAACGGTTACGAGTTCGGTACAGTCAATCCCCAATCCCCTCCCTTACTCGCCGTCAACGTGCGTCCCGGTTTACAAACTGGGGTACCGCAAAGCGATATTACCACCTCTGGAAACCTGACAGCAGGGCAAGACTTAACCCTCGTCGGGCGTAATTTGAACCTAGAAGGTCAAATTCAAGGCGGGGGAAAATTAACCCTGGAAGCATCAGAAACCCTCACCGTAAGGGACAGCGCAAACCGCGCCTTCGCTGCCACCGCAGGCGGAGAGCTCCAAGCCCGAGGCAACAAAATCGATATTTTCGCCCTCAACCATCCCGCCAGCGGCTTCTTTTCCGGCGCAGATATGATATTGCGATCGCCTAATAGCATTGGCGCAAACGCTCAATTCTCCAGCGGCGGCAACTTTTTCCTCGAAACCCTCGCCGGAAACCCGGGCAATTTATCGAGTAGCGACGACCCCATTATTCGCGCTAGCGGCGATGTTAGTTTTGACAGTTATACCGGTCCTTCGCTGCATATCTTTGCTGGCGGAAGCGTAACCATTAACAGGATTATCATTACAGGACCCGATACGACCAACTTTATTAACGAAACCGTCACCCTTTCCGACGGAGTAACGACCGTTCCCATTAACGGTAGCGCTGAACCGACAGTGGATATTCGCGCCGGAACCACCGCGTTCAATCCCCCTGGAATATCCGGCGATCCCAGTCTATTTTCCCCCACGCCCAACACAACCGCAACGCCAACGCGCGCCGATATCGCCATCGATCGAATTATTGTACCGGGAGGATTGGTTTTCCTGAGCAATCAAGACCAACCTAACCCCGCGCTACCGGGCGATATTAGCGTCGCGTCCCTCATCGCAGCGGTGGATGGTGCGGGGGGAGGGGATGTGTTTATCGACTCGCGCGGAGAAATTACAACTCCCGGCATTCTCGATGCTTCTGGATTTGATTTTTCCAGCTTTTCCTTTACCGGACGGGGAGGAGATATTACACTGATCGCTCGAGGTGATATCATCATGCCCAACTCCTCGAAAATCTTTTCCTACGGGACGGGCGGGGGAAATATTACGCTCAAAAGTCAATCGGCAATTATTCAAGAACCAGCGCCTTCAGCCGATAGCTTTATAGAAAGTGCCGTTCGCGGTTCGGAGCAAGGCGGCGATATAATTTTAGAAGCGCCTTTCATCTCTTTAAGTAATTTTGTGCAAAGTAATACATTTGCGGCAGGGGCAGGGGGAGAGTTGCGCATCACCGCCGATACCTTGGAGGCGAATCAGGCAATTCTTGTTAACTCAACTCGCGGAGGCGATGCGGGAAAAGTAACAGTAAACGCAAATTCCATCGTTCTCAACGAATCCCAAATTGGTAGCATTACCCGCAGTACCACTGGGGGCAATGCAGGAGATGTAGAGATTAATGCCAACAGTTTCGCCGCCACAGGTTTAACTCCGGCGGTGTTGTCCACAACCCTGGGGCCGGGAAATGGAGGCATCATTGAGATGAATGTCGGCTTTTTGTCCCTGCGAGAAGGCGCTCAAATTCGGGGAAGTACCCGGGGCGGCGATGCGGGCAAAATTGAGATTAACGCCGATGAGATTATTGTAGATGGGGCCGCTTTGTTTTCCCCTCCCAATCGCCCCAATCCGGTTCCCATCGCAAGTGCCATCCTCAGCGAGGTGACATCGGGTTCTAGGGGCAATGGCAGTACCATTGAGATTAAGACTCGTCGCCTGACGGTCAGTAATGGCGCGGGCATTAGTGCGAGTACGGCATCGACGGGCGATGCGGGGAGTGTTTCGATTACGGCAACCGAGTCGGCGGTATTTGATGGCAATCCGGGCGCGCCTCTATTCCCCAGTGGGGCGTTTGTGGGGACGTTGGAGGGAGCGACGGGAAAGGGAGGTACGCTGACGATTGACACGCCGTCGCTGTCTGTGGTAAGTGGCGCGCAGTTGGAAGCGCTGACCGAAAGCGGCGCGGATGCGGGGAATATTATCGTTAATGCCGGTTCGGTGTTGATTTCGGGGGATGAAGAGACCGGTTTATTTTCCAATACGACTGCCGGTTCGACGGGTCGCGGTGGGGGGATTGTCGTCAATAGCGATCGCGTAGAAATTGCCAATAATGCCCGGATTTCGGTCGATAGCGCTGGAGTGGGTCGAGGGGGAAGTATTGAGGTGCGAGGCGATCGCGTAGTTCTTAAAGACCGCGCCCGGATTAGTGCGGAAACAGCCAGTGCGGACGGCGGAGACATTCGCTTATCTTTCTCGGAGTTTATTCTACTGCGTCGGGGAAGCCAAATTTCGACGACGGCTGGCAATGCCGGCGCTGGGGGAAATGGTGGTAATATTACGATAGTGAGTCCGTTTATTGTGGCTGTGGATGAGGAAAATAGCGACATTACAGCCAATGCGTTCTTCGGTCGGGGGGGCAATATTAACGTGACAGCGACGGCGATTTTAGGTCTCGAATTTCGCCCGCAACTCACGCCATTGAGCGATATTACCGTGAGTTCTCAATTTGGGCTTTCAGGAACTTTAATTCTGAACAATCCAGAGGTAGATACGAGTTCGGGTCTTGTCGAACTGCCAGAAGAGACTAGCGATCCCAGCGACCAGGTGGTAGTGGGGTGCGCGGCGGCTGAGGGAAATGCGTTTACGGTAACCGGACGCGGCGGTTTGCCGGAAGATCCAACTTCTCCTTTGAGAGGTCAAACATTGTTGTCAGATTTGCGCGATTTTTCTTCAACAAATCGCAGTCAGGAGACGGCATTTGAACTGCACTCAACGCCCGGAAGATGGGGAAACTTAAGCCTCGAAACTCAAATTTCAGAACTCAGATGTTCGCCCCTTAGCGTTGAGTATTAAGTTCAGCCTCAAACGCGAAACTCATGTGCATCTAACTTTTCGATTTTGATGGTTCCTGTTCTAAAATTTAAAGGTTAAAAAATGAGGAAGCAAGAGTTCAACAACCAAAATTTAGACGGAAGACTGAATCTAAAGTTAGTTTTAAATCGAATACTCTTTCCAAAAAAGACAAATTCAAAAACTCAAGGAGAGGAGGGGAAAGAGACGTTTATTCCTAAATATTATAACTTGGGAATAAAATTCACTCGTAGACTAAAATCTTGGAAAATCAGGAAACTATCGATCGCCTTTGAAAAGAAAACAAAGAATAATTTTATTTTAACCATTGGCAAAGTATCCCTCTGCTTTTTCCTCGGAATTTTGCTCGCAACGGTTGCCGTTCCTGTTTTAGCAAATCGGTTGAATTCGTCCCCGATCGCTGGAGAATCGGAGTCGTTACCCAATTCACCAACGCTTTTAGAACGAGGCAAGCAAAAGTATCAAAATGGACAGTTTTTTGAGGCAGCTAATGATTGGGTAACAGTGGTAGAATTCTATAGCGTCCGAGGGGAAACGCTGAATCAAGTTCAAGCTCTCAACTATCTCTCTTTGGCTTACAAAGAGTTGGGACAATGGGCAGAGGCTAAAAATGCGATTCAAACCAGCCTCAATTTGCTCGAAAACGTTGGCGATTCCAATGAAAAAAGACTTTTATTGCAAGGGCAAGCCTTGAATCAACAAGGAATGCTGCAACTGCTTCAAGGGGAAACGGAAGCAGCATTGGCAACTTGGCAAAGGGCAGAAACGGCCTACGATCGCGCGGGAGATGAAAGGGGTCAATTCATTGCTAAAATTAACCAAGCTCAAGCCCTGCAAGCATTGGGGCAATACCGACGCGCAAAATCAATCTTAGAAACCCAGGCAATTGAATTACAGAATCGACCCGATTCTTTGGTCAAGGCACGAGGCTTGAGAAGTTTGGGAATTGCGTTGCAAACCATCGGCGATCCGCTGCAATCCAAAGCAATTTTAGAGCGAAGTTGGGAAATTAGCGAACAACTCAATTCAAGAGAAGACCAAAGTGCGGCGATATTTAGTATCGGGAATGTGGCGCGGGATTTGGGACGTTACGATGTGGCTTGGACGTATTACCAAGAAGCAGTTGAGATTGCAAGCAATCCGTTGGAAAAGGCGCAAATCCAAGTTAATCAATTGAGTCTTTTGATTGAGGCGCAGGAATGGGAAGCGGTAACTTCGTTGCTGCCCGAAGTTGAAGGGAGTTTAGCGGAGTTACCGGCAAGTCGGTCTGGGATTTATGCAAAATTAAATTTTGCTGAAAGCTCGATTAAACTGCAAACGTCGGCAGATGAAATTGGCAATTCAATTAATATCGCGCGTTTGCTGGCAGGTGCAGTGCAACAGTCTCGACAACTGCGCGATCGCAGGGCGGAAGCTTATAGTTTAACCGAACTGGGAAAACTCTATCGTCAACAAGGACAAGTCCCCGAAGCGAGGGATTTGACCCAACAAGCGCTTTCGATGGCGCAAGAAATGAATGCTGCCGATTTAATCGCGCGCGCGGCAGGACAGTTGGGCGATATTCTCAGTCAGGAAAATGAGACAGAAGGCGCGATCGCGGCCTACGAAATCGCCTTTAATAATATACAATCGTTGCGCAGCGACCTGGTTGCGGTTAATACGGACGTTCAATACAGTTTTAAAGAAAGTATCGAACCGATTTATCGAGACTACGTAAGTGCCTTACTGACTCCGACCAGCACCAAGCAAGTCAGTCAAAACAACCTCCGACAAGCGCGCGAAGCCATTGAAGCGCTGCAACTCGCAGCGCTGGACAACTTTTTCAGAGATGCTTGTTTGGATACCTCTGCAACGAGTATCGACGAAATTGATATCCAAGCGGCGGTGATTTATCCGATTATTTTGCGCGATCGCCTCGAAGTCATTCTCTCGATCCCCAATCAACCCCTCAGCCACTATACCACCCAATTCCCGCGCGATCGCATTGAGGCCACCCTCAAGCAACTATTCTCCGCCCTCTCCCCCGGATATCCCAACGACCAACGCCTGCAACTCTCCAAGGAGGTATACGACTGGCTGGTTAAACCCGCCGAAACCGAGTTAAAGCGCAGCGCGATCTCCACCTTGGTTTTCGTTCCCGACGGGTTCTTGCGCAATATCCCAATGGCGGCCTTGTACGATGGCGAGCAGTACCTCATCGAACAGTACCGCGTCGCTCTCAGCCCCGGATTGCAACTCTTTGCCCGAGGGTTGCGTCGAGACAACCTCTCGGTTCTCGCCGCCGGACTCACCGAAGCGCGTTTGGGATTCAACCCTCTTCCCGGCGTGAACGAAGAGATGCAGGAAATTAAAGAAGAAGTGAATCCGGCTGAAATTCTGCTGAACCAAGAATTTACCCGAGAAAACTTTAAAATAGCCCTGGAAGAACGACCTTTTCCCATCGTCCACCTCGCCACCCACGGTCAATTTAGTTCTAACCCAGAAGAAACCTTTTTGCTGGCGTGGAACGATCGCATTTCGATTCAGGACTTCGATCTCCTCTTCCAAAAAAGAAGATTGGGACTCGTCGAACCCATTGAACTCTTAGTCATGAGTGCTTGTCAAACCGCCGCAGGCGACAACCGCGCAACGCTGGGCCTCGCTGGGTTTGCCGTGCGATCGGGCGCGAGGAGTACCATTGCCAGTTTGTGGTCGGTCAGCGACGAATCAACTTCTAATTTGATGCAGGAATTTTATCGTCAGTTGACGACTAACCGCACGAGTAAAGCTGAAGCCTTGCGACAGGCTCAACTCAAGGCATTGCAAAGTTCTTTACACAAACATCCCTACTTTTGGGCCTCCTTTGTATTGGTTGGAAATTGGCTATAGAATTGTATAAAATGACGAATTATTAATTGGCGAGTATGAACCCTATTTTTTCTGCAAAACTTTTAGGCGTAACTGTTGTCGGACTGTTGGCTTTGGGCGATCGCGCTGTTTGGGCTAGCGTACCGTCGGCAACCCAATTGGAGAGGGCCGCGATCGCTTTGGATTTTCAGCTTCCCAGCGGTTCTACCCCAAAAACTAGCATTGGAGGAGGGGTTAGAGGCAGCGTACAGTTTTCTCTGCCTAACGGTGGTAGACCGAGAAGTAGCATCGGCGGCGGCGTTCGAGGGAATACTCAGTTTTCTCTGCCTAACGGTGGCGCGCCGAGAAGTAGCATCGGGGGCGGCGTTCGAGGGAATACTCAGTTTTCTCTGCCTAACGGTGGTAGACCGAGAAGTAGCATCGGCGGCGGCGTTCGAGGGGATACTCAATTTGCCCTTCCTAGCGGTGGCGCGCCGAGAAGTAGTATTGGAGGCGGCGTTCGAGGAGATACTCAGTTTTCTCTGCCTAGCGGTGGCGCGCCGAGAAGTAGCGTTGGGGGCGGCGTTCGAGGAGACGCGCAATTTGCCCTCCCTGGTGGTGGCGCGCCGAGAAGTAGCGTTGGAGGAGGCGTTCGCGGCGAGGAAATTCCTCAACTCACCGCTTTAGTTCCGCCGACGCAACAGGGAAATACCATTTCCGCCCGTCCGACAATCTTCGCTTATTTGCCTCCCATTGGCGCGCAGGAAGTGTTTTTTAGCCTGCAAGATGAAGAGGGAAATTCCTTTTACCACGCGACGTTAAGCGTTCCTGCCCAAGGTGGTGCGATCGCGGTTTCTCTCCCTCCCGATGCCCCAGAATTGGAGATTGGCAAAAATTATTTGTGGTACTTTGCCCCCCTTGCGCCCGAAGGAATTCTCAGGCCCGATAATTATGCAGTGGTTGGCTGGGTGACGCGCGTTGAAGCGGCAGCAGATTTGCAAGCGTCGAGTTTATCTCCAGTGGAATTGGCGACAGAATACGCGCGGCAAGGTCTTTGGTACGATACCCTCAAGGTTTTAGCCGATGCCCGACAGTCTCAGCCGGAAAATTCAACCTTGGCGACGGAGTGGGAAGATTTGTTGAAGCAGGTGGGACTCGAGGCGATCGCAACTCAACCTTTGGCGATAGCAAACAGTAAACAGTAATCAGCGATTGACAGGGACTAAAGTCCCTACTACGAACGACGAACGGTATCATCGTTAGGTGACTCCCCCATGCCCCAAACCCCGATGACGAAAATACAGCAAACCCTCAACAAATACAAAGAAATTTTGTTCGTAACGCTGTGTATCGCTGGCTTGACGATTGCTGGGAGTTATGCTGGTATTTTTCGTATTTTAGAATGGGCCACCTTAGACCAATTCTTCATTCTTCGTCCCCAAGAATCGCGCGATCGCCGCATTGTTATTGTTACCGTTGACGAACCGGATATCAACGCCGTTCAACAGTGGCCGATGGCTGATGCGGTGATGACTCAATTACTTCAGAATATTAAACAGCAAAAGCCCAGAGGAATTTTTTTAGACATTTATCGAGACTTACCTGTCGAACCCGGACATGAAGCATTAGTTGAAACCTTTGAAAATACGCCCAACTTAATCGGAATTGAAAAAGTGGTGGGAAACGCGATCGCGCCGCCTCCAGCCTTAGCTGAAAGCGGTCAAGTGGCAGCGAATGATATGTTTCTCGATCGCGATGGAAAAATTCGGCGCGGAGTTGTTTTATTGCCCAAAGAAGATGGAACTCCTACTCAATCCTTGGGCGTTCGAGCCGCTCTCATGTACCTCGAAAAAGAAGAGATCGAACTCGAGGCGGTTGATGAAGAGAAACTCATTTATGGTTTAGGTGAAGCTAAATTTGTTCCCCTCTCCAAGAACGACGGAGAATATACCGAAGACGACATTGGCGGCTACCAAATTTTACTGAATTATCGAGGGGGACTCCAACAGTTCGACCATATTTCCATGACGGAGGTTTTGGAGGATAAAATACCCGACGATTTAATGCGCGATCGCCTGGTTTTTATTGGTTCAAAAGCTCCGAGTCTCAACGATAACTATGCAACTCCTTTTAATAGCAGATTTTTAAGGACGACAGAACTGATGCCGGGAGTGGTTATTCATGCCAACTTAACCAGCCAAATCCTCAGTGCTGCCTTAGATAATCGCCCGATGTTAAGGGCATCAGCGAAGCCAATTAACGGAGTTTTAATCCTATTTTGGTCCGCTTGTGGTGCGATACTGGGCGCGCTGTATATTAAGAGACGTTGGGCAACAGGAATCGGCTGGCTTGTGGGTTGTGCAATTATTGGTACAAGCGGTTATTTGATTTTCCTCCAAGGATGGTTGATTCCCGTATTTGCGCCGCTGGTTGCGATTACCGGAGCCACAATTGCGAGTATCGGCAGCGTTTTATGGAATAGTTTGATGCTATCCTACCGCAAACTTGAAGACTACGCCCACAATCTGGAGGATAAGGTTAAAGAACGGACAACAGAACTGGCTTCAGCCAACGAACAACTGGCATCGGCAAATACAGAAATTAGTACCCTCAACGATAAACTCAAACAGGAAAATTTGCGCATGAGTGCAGAGCTGGATATTTTGCAAGAAATGCAGCAGTTAATCTTGCCTAGACCGGCGGAACTCGAAGCAATTGAAGGGTTGGATATTGCCGGTTTCATGGAACCGGCAGATGAGGTGGGGGGCGATTATTATGACGTTCTTTCGACAGAAGGAATTGTTACTCTTGCCATTGGTGATGTCACAGGACACGGCTTAGAAAGCGGCATTTTGATGGTAATGACCCAAACGGCAGTGCGCACCCTTCAGGAAGTTCGAGAGCGAGATTCGGTTCGCTTTTTAGATACGCTCAATCGCACAATTTATAAAAATGTGACGCGCATGGATTGCGACAAAAATTTGACGCTGGCGTTGCTGAATTATGCAGACCATCGAATTAGTATTAGCGGTCAACATGAAGAAACACTCGTTGTGCGTGAGGGTGGAGCAATTGAGCGAATTGATACAATGGATTTGGGATTTCCGTTAGGGTTAGATGACGATATTGCAGATTTTATCGACCAAATTTCTGTAGAGTTAGAACCGGGAGATGGCGTAGTTTTATATACAGATGGAATCCCGGAAGCGAAGGATATTGATAAGAAATTTTACGGCTTAGAAAGATTGTGCGAGGTGGTGAGTCAACATTGGCATTTGAGCGCTGAGGAGATTAAGAAGGCCGCGATCGAGGATTTGCGAGGTTTTATTGGGAAACAGAAGGTATTTGATGATATTACTTTAGTCATTCTCAAGCGCGCCGATGGGGAGGAAGGAGAGACGGAAATCCAAGAGCGCGTTGTCGTGCAAGTCTAGAATTTGTGGGCGAAGGAATTCCGCGATCGCCTTACGTCCTACTGAGATGTAGATTATCGGGCTTTGAAGATAGATGTTGAGATTTTTAGATATAATAATTTTAAAATTAATTGAGGTCGATTCCTGTATAGATGGTCTTTGGAATTGGGTCAACTGGTTCTAATTTTTCTTACAGACTCTTGCAATTATATAATAACTGAGAAACAATGCTATTAGAACTCAAACGATTTAATATCCCTCCCGGACAAAGAGTTTTGCTACGAAATGTCACTTGGTCGAAATTTGAAGCTATTTTAGATGAGTTGGGCGAAAATCGTGCAGCGCGCATCGCTTACGATAAGGGAACTTTAGAAATTATGACTCCTCTCTCATCGTACGAAGTAGATAAATGTTTGATTAGCGATCTTGTTGAGGCTTTGCTTGAAGAACTCGATATAGAATTTTACCCGCTAGGCTCGACAACGTTTAAAAATGAGTTAATGAAGCAAGGAATTGAACCCGACAACTGTTTTTATATCGAGCATGAAGCAGCAGTACGGGGAAAAGAACGCCTCGATTTAACCGTAGACCCGCCGCCCGATTTAGCGTTGGAAATTGATGTTACGTCTCGCACGCACCCGGAAATTTATAGAAACTTGAAGGTTCCCGAATTGTGGCGTTTTGAAAAGGGAAAGTTACAAATTAATGTTTTGCAACAGGAAAAGTATGTCGAAGTTGAATCGAGTCCAACTTTTCCAAACTTTCCGTTAGTTGAGGCGATTCCTCGGTATTTGAGTCAAGTCAAGATTGAAGGGAGAAATAAAACGATGAAGGCGTTTCGAGTTTGGGTGCGAGGGCGTATTATTAAACACCGATAATTAGTTGAGATTGGGCGAGAACTTGACTTTCCGATACTGTGTGACGACTTTGAGCGGGAAGAGCGCGATCGCGTTACACTTTATATGAATCCAATTTAACAAGAAACCGCCAAAATGAAAGCAACAGACTATCCTTATGTTCGGGATGCGATCGCGGACGAGCAAGGGAACATCAAAAGAGTCGTTATTGATTTTCAAGATTACCTCCATCTCCTGGAAGTCCTTGAGGATGAAGGATTGTATCAGGCAATGATGCAAGTCAAAGATGAAGTTCCCCTGAGTTTAGAGGAAGCACGCTCTAGAATTAAAGAAGAAGTAAATATTTCATCGAAAGCAATACAATAATATTCGCACGAGTCTTACATCATCGAGAATTTTGTTGCTATTTCCCCTAAAAACGCTTTGCACGTCCCGCTAAAATAAATAGACCCACTTTCAAAAGGAAAATCGTCATGTCCGAACAAAGTACAGTCGTCGGGGATAAGGCGCGCCAAAGCGAAAACTCCCCCGAATCCAATAAAATCCCCCAACTCCCCGAAGTTTCTATTTCCGACGTTCTCCAAGAATTCCAAGAAACTCCTCGGGAATACTGGCCCTACTTAATTCAAATTATTCGCATATTTCGAGCAGGCGTTACCCTAAAACCCATCCCTCCAAACCCCTCCCCACCAACGCCGACGGACGAAATGACGGAAGCTGAAATTTTGGCAAAACAACACGAAGCGCTCAAAGAACTGACGCGACAGTGGATTGAAGAGGGAGACGAACAAGAGGGTTCTTCAGTACATAGTATGCTAAACTTTTAATTGAAATGCCAGTTGAGCCAACATCGAGCCTGAAAGTTATTAAAATTTCTGAACCCATAACCAGAACGTTTGATTAATTTGAGTTTATTATTGATTCCTTCCACGACACCGCTGGTGGTTCGGTTGTCAAAGTAAGCCAAAATTTCATCAAGCCAACGAATTATTGTTTTTGGGCTTTTGGAAAAATACTTTTGGGCTTTTGACAACCATGCTCCTAATTTTAATAATCCCTCTAACCCTGAAGAGGTTTCTTCAAACATCATTCGTATTTCTTCTTTCAATTCCTGCATGATTTTTAGTTTTGAAGACACCGCTTTAACTTGTTTTAGTTTTTCAATTTGTTGGAGATTTAAATTTTCTTCATTTTTCAATAGCACATATTTGCTCTTTTTGAGTTCGGCTAAAACTTGCTCGTGCTTCTCTTTTTCTTGAGGAGATTTCGAGGCTTTTACGGCTTCTTCTACTTGACGCTTTTCCGCTTTCCTCCCTTCGTCTAGTTCTTGATTAACTTGAGCCATGACGTGAAATCTATCGGCGACCACTTGAGCGTTAGGCATTAGTTCTTTGACTAAGTTTTTGTAGCCTTTCCACAAATCTATACTGACTTCTTCAATTCCTTCTAACACCTCTACTCCCCAGGAATTCAGGACTTTGGCGAGGACTTCTCGACTTCTTCCTTGCACAATAGTGATGAGTTCGGATTTTTCTAAATCAACGAATACTGCACAGTAATTTCCTTGACCTTTGAGCAGAGCTATTTCATCGATTCCTAATTTTTTTAGACCCACCGGTTTACCGTTTAAGCACTTGCATGAAGCATCTTTTAGCATTCTTTCAATTTCGGCTGTTGTTACAACTCCTTTCTGAGCAACGCTGCGAACATCTGACTCGATGACTTGCTGGATAATTTGACGAGCTAGTCTTTTTGTATAGGTTCTTCTAGATTGAATAAAATTCAGGTCTTCACTAAAAGGCTTTTGACAGTGTTGACACTTAAATTGTCGTCGATTAATTTCTAAAAATACAAGCTGTTCTCCCCAAGGTAAATCTTTGACAATATGAGGATGATTTTGATGTAATTTATGACTCT
>JAXHVQ010000147.1:0-14845 GCA_034189065.1 Cyanobacteriota bacterium | reverse complement strand
TCATGTCCTTGCCCAAAATGAATGAGAATTCCTCCCGGCTCTCCCGTCGAAAGATTGAGACCACTAAAAAGTTTAACATTTCTGGAAATCCTTGACTCCACAAGAGCTTACTTGTTAAAGTGAACGGTCACCGGCTTTAAAAGCCGGTGCCTGCGTTCACCGCCTTCCGCGGTCACAATCGTTGAATCTAAAGGAAACATCATTAATTTATCGAAGTGAATTTTGCAGCGCTTTTCTCAAGCTTGCTTTCAGGTTTAAAAATAAATTGTGAAAAGTTTTTGGATTTCTCATCTTACTGGCCTTCGAGAAAGTCGAAATGTCCAATTTTTCGCCCCTGACATTTAATCTTTTAAACTGACTTCTCATGCTTGTTTGGCTCTGGTCTAAGACAAAATTGAGCCAAATTGATGTAAACTTAAAAGTATTGAGGACGGGATAATCATCTTGGGGCAGATGACTCAGGTGTTTTTTGACAATTTCTGGGAAGTTCGATACAATCATAGTTAGTTATTTTTGAAATTCACGCTCCCAGCTTACCAGATTGGGGGCTTTTTTTTGCAAAAGATTTCTATCATTCAACACTTCTGCAAGAAACCTTATATTATATAAAATGAATCTTTACCGATTTTTTGGCTTTATTTCAATAACTCAGGGAAAAGAATGGGAGCGAAAATCGCTGGGAGCAGTTGTTGGTAATTGAGAATATGAACGGGGCTTAAAAATACTAAGTCTTTTTGTTTTAAAGAATCAAAATCGGTAGCTGGATAGCTGTTATTCTTACCAAATCAGCGACCGGGTAAGTTTTAGCATTAAAAAATACGGAGTTGTCTTAGGCTCGCTTTCTGTTCCCAAAAAAGTAGAAAACCGATCCGTTATTTCTGAAACCGTCGTTGACAATCCTTGCACTGATATCGCTGCACTTTTTGAGCAGTTTTTCCGTCTTTCTTAGTATTTGAATATCCGCATTGAGGGCAGGAAATTTGAAGGCGGCTTTTAGCCCCTGACGACTTTTCCAGGGTTTTGAGGTGTTTTTGGAGCTGCTCCTTATCCGCCCTATTATCGCTGAATCCACCAACGGATAAAGGTTCTGGCTGTGGTGCTGACGAGGGGCTGTTACCCCGCTCCTCCTTGGATTCCTGATAGGAATTAGGAGAAGGTGTAGGTGCTAGAAAACGTTGGCTGTCGTGTTCGTAAAGACAGACAAATTTAGGGTCTACAGGACTTGTTGTGGTAAAAATTAACTCTAAGCCTTGCTGGGCAAGGGTTTTGTTGAATTCTTAATACTTTAGCTTATAAATCTTGCCCAGCAAGGCTTTTGGGCGTTTACTGTATATTTAGTCCTGTAGACCCCAAATTTATAGTCATCTCGCTTCATTCTTTCGTACTGCGCTTTGAGTTTATTCCGCCCCGATTCAACAAGCATTCTCTCGTCATCCAACACGCGCGCGATTCCTTTTCCTAATTCGTCTTCGCTCTCGATTTCGGCAGTAATGGAGAGGAAGTCTTGAAGGTCGCTGTCTGCTTCGTCTTCGAGTGCGACGAGTTCTCCTCGCAAGGCTTCGACTCGCTGACTGGCTTTGGTGAGGATGGTGAAGCCGAAGGGGTTGGTCTGGACGTGGACTAATTCGCCGGTTTGAGAAGTGGGAGCGGTGGGGATATTTTCGAGGTACGCCGCTTTATTTGAGGCTTGCTGGTAGTCGTTAAGAATTGTGAAGCCATCAGCAGTGATGCGATCGCCTTCGAGGAGGGTCGCGCCAACTTCACAAATCTTTTTAATCCATTTGCCGATCGTTACATCGCTTACACCCAAAGCTTTTCCGGCTTCGACGCGGGTGCAGGGGAACGAGAGCGGGGTTCGAGTCGAATTCGAGTTCTAATTCGCTTGTTGGTTCGGCAAGGTTCGAGTTGGGACATACCGAATGTCCCTTAGCCAAGCATCCGAAGTTGTGGAATTGACAGCTAGAAACAATGCACGATTTTTTGCGCTCACAAACCATCAAACGCTTACTGGGGAACGATTATACGGTTTCGGTTTCTGAGGTAGAAATTGAATCAGAGCCAGGTAAAAGAGGGCAAAGTCGGATCCAAGCGCTGCTTTTGGCGTGACTCGTACCGAGCAGGAATACAACGAACGATTGAGAAGGGCGCGTCCTACGACTCGAACGAGACTTATCGATGTTGGGTGAATCGTATGCCCTCGACGACATCGCCCGACAAGAGCGGGATTATTTCGAGCAGTTGCTGAGGGAAAATGGGATTGACCCTTGGGGATTGCCGGGGTAGGGACGTTTCGGCGAAACGTCCGTTGTCGGGGGTGCGTTTAGCCTATGTCCCCGACTCGGGGCAGGGCTGATTCATTGGAAAAAGGAAAATAGGCGATGGACATCGTGAGCTAAATGCCGAATCCCTTTGGTAATGGAAGCGCTCGCCATTCTGTCGAAAGAGGTTAACCGCAATGGTGCGCGCGATCGCAAAATTGGCGATCGCATGACCGTCACATAAAGGGGATTCATCTTCCTTGAGAACGGCATCTTTGGGCCAATTGACACTGGCTTTAACACTTTTGCCATCGAGAGCTACTTGCTCATTCGCTGATACGACCAAAGTTTCTGCTGTCCAAGCATTAAATGCTTGAGCCCTAGCCCGGAAATCAATGCGTACCATCACCCGGCGAATCGTTGAATAGGATGGCAGTCTAGTGTGAGACAGCTCCATTAATTCCAACAAAACCTCTTGGTGACGTTTCACAAAGTCTTCCAAGGCTCGATATCCGGTGCAACCACTCATAGTTCCCATAATCACAAGTAAGAGCACTACCCACAAGGGATAGCGTGGCTGGGTTCGGTAGTCTCCGAATTTGTTGAAGGTAGGTAATGAGACTTATAGCGCACGCAACCTAGACGAGAAGACAATATCCTTGATGTTAATTTTTCTCTGAGCGATGAATCAGCCCTGCCCGACTCGGGGGGGTTCCTCAAGGGACTGCGCGCGTTTTACGAGCTGGTCGATAATGGCGATATGAGCGGTCGCGGTTTGTTCAACCCCGACGGCTATCAAAAGTGTTGGAATGCGCGATTTGCCGTGGCATCGGTCGATCATTTGCAGATCGAGAACGCGGGGGATGGGTGGAGTCGGCGGTGCATTCCGCTGCCGACGAAAAGGCGCAGCGGACGACCCGATCCGGCTTTGCGCGAAAAGCTGGCTTCTTGCCGTGCCGATGTGATTTCGTGGGCGTTGGCGATGCCGACTGAAGAGCGCGATCGCATTCTTCATAACGCGCGCGGTTTATTCGCGCAAATTCGCCGGGTGAAGCGCAATGCCGAGATTTATGGCGATAGCGTGAAATCGTTTATCGAGGCTTGTTTGCGCCCCGGTTTTAGTACGACCCGGCAAATTAAGTCGAGCGAGTTACACGGTCTCTATCGGGCTTACTGTAAGGCGGCGGGGCTCAAAGCGTCCAGTTTGCCCAAGTTTGCCAATCATTTGAAATTGACGTTACCGGGTCATTTTGTCGAGCGCCAGGTGGGAAAAGCCAATGGCAAGACGGTTACGATTAAGGGCGCGCACTGGATTGATATCGATTTGAGTCACCCGGATTTGTTTGAGGCGTGTTTCTGCGATCGCCCGCGGGGTCTCGGCGCTTCTGCCCTCTGCCTTTCGGAGAATTTGACGACACAGTTTAAAAGCCGAACAGCTTATTTACCCGAAGGCGCGATCGCGTTGGTTGAGAGTTGGTTGGAGGCGCGGGGAACCGAACCGGGGGCGCTGCTGTGTCCCATTCGCAAGGGCGGGGAAATTCAGATTCGCTCCATGACTCCTCAAGCCGTTTTATTGATTGTACAGAAGCGGGCGCAGCAAGCGGGGGTGGAGTCGTTCAGTCCCCACGATTTCAGGCGGACGTTTTGTAGCGACCTCCTCGATGCGGGGGTGGATACAGCGCAAGGCGCTGTATTCTCTACACCTATTAAGTAGGTGGGCGTAATTAAAAGAACAATATCTCCAGCTAAAACCCTTACCTGGCAAGGAATACGGTTTTCGAGGTTATGCGTTTATTTTTGCCCACCTACTTACCCCAACACCTCCACTCCCCCTCGAGCGCGATCGCAGTCCAACGCGCGCGATCGCGCCAACGTCGGCGAGCTAAGTCCCTAGTTCTCCCGTTGAGGGGACTGAATTGGCATACTGGAGTTACGCCAATCGCTCTCAAGTTAATCTCTACCAGATGTCTAACTCCGATGAGTTAATCGCAATCCTCGCTCGCAGCGCGGGAGGCAATTGATGGCATTAATGTTAGATCGTCGGCAAACGTTCGGCAACTCTACCTAAACTCAACTCGGCTGTAATCTCGCTAGCGGGCCGGAATATCGATCGTCCTCGACCTCCAAAGTACTCTCTGCTCCATCAATCTGAAGACGTACCAAATATTCTCCTAGCCTAACATTCTCTATCGCAAAGATCGACGAAGACGTAGCAATCTCGCGCTGCTCTGCCGTAAAAATGTAAGTTAAAGTATTATCGCTCCCAGTTCCATTCAAAATCGCAAAAACTTTTTGTCGCGTACCCACCCTCATATCCGCGTGCACTGTCAAGCTACCGTTATATAGCCCATCCTCATTCTCTTCGAGGTTAGCAACTTCAACCTTTTCAATCTTCGGACACAAAACAACCGCGATCGCGTTCGACTCGAGCGCACTATCCGGTGCAAAGGTGCCATCGGGAATCGGATGTACAACCTGGAGTTTTTGTACGCCTGCTCGCAGCAGATCGCTTTCAACAGCCGCGATCGCGGAAAATTGTAGTTGAACTCGGCTATCGCCAACAGTCTGGGGAGTGAGGTTCGCCTCGCCTATGCGGACTCGCGTTGTCGGTTCTCCCCGTAATTGCTTGCCTTCAACGATCAAAGTTAAACGGCGATAATCGTGCAGGCGATCGGCCATTCGCTGTAGCGGTTTGGGGGACTTGTCCCCTTGACGTACCTCAACTTTTTCGATAATCGGCAACTTCGCAGAAACATAAAACTGAGGGCGACGCACGGGTAAAGGAGCTTTTCCCAATCGTTTGCTTTGAATTAACACCGCAGTGGCTTGATAGGCAAACGATAAAGCATAGGGAGCTTGGAAAAAAGTTGACCAAATTCGGGATAAATCCTCCGTCGTCACCATACTTGGAAGAAACATGACCTGCTGAACCTGCTCGTCAAGTGTCGAATCCCTCAAAAACCCATAATTGCTATCAGCCAACGCCTCTCGAATCATGGCTTGGGTGAGCAAGGGACGATCGACCAATGTTCGGATCGCAGCTCCTAAAAGTCTTTGGGGTTGCAACTCGACCTCATTTCCGTAAAACGTGAGCAAGTAGTACAGGTCTAATGCTGCTTGTCCGTGTTTGATTAAATTATCCTTGGGACGGCGCGTGCGCAAATCGGCATTGCGCCAAGTTGGATTGGGTAACACTTGATACAGAAAAATATTGACACCAACCCCTTGACTATCATCCGCCGTGGCATCCGGGCGCACGGTGGTGATGCTGGCTCCCGGCATATCCTCTTGAATGCCTGTTAGAAGAAGTTTTTGCAAAGCGGCTGTGACCGTCGCGATCGCTAAATAGTTACTCATCAGCTCTCAAAAACTTTGATCTCTTCTCCATCGCTCAACAACGACTCATCAGCTTACAAAAATGTCACTCTCTCCTTTGGAGTGTACCTTACCCCCCGAGCCAGGGGAAACTCCCTCGATCCATAAAGTTTTGCGATCGCTAACTAGCAGAGATCGTAAAATTACTTTATCCTTAGAAATTGTTTGTATTATCACGGGAGAGAATACTACATGGGACGCTTGGACTACTTCGCCCCTGGGGTGTACGTCGAAGAGGTGAACCGAGGCAGTCGCCCCATCGAAGGCATGACCATGAGCGTTGCGGGTTTTGTCGGTTTCACTGAAGACATACGCGGAGATGCCGAACTCTTTGAACCGCAACTCATTGCCGACTGGACGCAATACCTCGAATGCTTCGCCAAACCGGGTTCCGACGGTTTCACCGATTTTAACGCCTATCTTCCCTTCGCCGTCAAAGGCTGGTTCGATAACGGCGGAGGGCGCTGCTGGATTGTGAGCTTGGGAACGCAACTTCCTCAGCCCAAAAACCAAGATGCGCTGCCCCAAGCCCCTCAAACTGCCACCGCCATCACCACAGCCGGCAAACATCCCTCCATCGAGCTGCGACTCAAGCCCGAACAAGCCGAAAACGGTCGCATCAACGTCATCATCCAAGCCGACGAACCCCGTCCGCCCGAAGACGACCCAGACGAAGACCCCTTTGACACCGGAGAATACTTTCAACTCACCATCAAACAAGGAGAGGACGATCTCGAAGGTCCCTATCGCCACCTCACCATGAATCCAGAGGCAGCCCCCGAAGAAGGAACCTTCATTTTAACCGCCCTCCAAGACTCCAATTATGTCGATGTTGAAATAAAAACCGATCGCGGACTTCCCCTCGCCCGTCGCCCAGCTAACGGCTACTACGAAGTCACCCCCCCGCCCGAAGTCTATCCCGCAGACCGCCTGCACCAAAAACTATCCGGGTCTCGCAAAAACCGTCGGGGCGTTCAGGGATTATTTGAAATTGACGAAGTAGCAATGGTCGCCTGTCCCGACTTGATGCTCGCCTACCAACAGGGTTTCCTCAATCTCGAACAGGTTCACGGCGTGATGGAAACCATGATTACCGGCTGCGAAAGCTCCGCTCCCAGTCCCCCCTATCGCATGGTCGTTCTCGACCCACCTCCTGTCAAACTGCGCAGAAGCCAAGCTCCCACCGCCCCCGAGCAAAATAAACCCCAAGATGTCAGAGATTGGCTCGACGACTTCGGGCGGCGTTCCCAATTTGCCGCACTCTACTACCCGTGGATTAAAGTTCCCAATCCCCGCGCCAACGGGAAAGGAATTTATGTTCCTCCCTGCGGCCACATGATGGGAGTCTGGTGTCAAACCGACGAAACTCGAGGCGTATATAAAGCTCCCGCCAACGTCACCCCTCGAGGCGTTCTCTCCCTCGCCTACGACACCAACTTCCGCGAACAGGAAATGCTCAATCCCATTGGCATCAACTGTATCCGTAAATTCCCCAATCGAGGGCTAAAGATTTGGGGCGCTCGCACCCTCGTTGAGCCGGAAATTACGGAATGGCGTTACATCAGTGTCCGCCGTCTAATGAGCTACATCGAAAAATCCATTGAAATGGGGACGCAGTGGGCTGTTTTTGAACCCAACGACGAAGACCTGTGGGCGCGAGTAACGCGAACGGTCAGTAATTTCCTCGAACGCCTCTGGCGCGAAGGAGCGTTATTTGGTAGCTCTCCGGCTGAAGCGTTTTACGTCAAATGCGACAAGGAACTCAACACCCCAGAAACCATGATTTTGGGTCGCCTTTATATCGAAGTGGGCGTTTGTCCCGTTCGTCCGGCTGAGTTTATTGTCTTCCGTATCAGTCAGTGGTCGCCAAATCAGTAACAAAGACCCTAAAATTATTAAATAATTAACAACCATCAAGGAGTACGAGCAATGGGCGAATTATTAACAGCTTGTCGGTTTTACTTTGAAGCTGATGGCGTGACCGAGAAACAGATTCTGGAAGTGGGCGGACTATCAGTTGAATCTCCAGTTGCCGGAGACGGCGGCGTTTTGGGTTCGGGGAAAAAAGGAGTCAAACTTCGTCAAGCGACACCCACTAGCGAGAAATTTACGAACGTTACGGTGAAGGTCGTTGCGACGACCGATAAAGACCTCTATGAATGGTATAAAAACTGTAATACCAACGATGGGGGAGCTTCAGATTGGCAAAGCAATCGCAAAGCCGCTTCTGTCAGCGCTTACGACCAAGCAGGAGGCATTCAAGCACGATGGGAAGTCGTCAACGCTTATCCTTGCAAGTACGAGGGACCGAGCTTTACCTCCGGGGATGGCAATATGGCAAACGAAACCATTGAGTTAGTTCACGAAGGCGTTAAGCGCGTTCAGTAAGAAGTCAGGTAAAAAAAGACAATGTTCGTACTCGACTCGAGCTAGGTTAGCTCGTAATTCCCTTTGTTATTTGATTGGCGTAACATCCTTACAACTATGACAGCATTTACCGAACGGCTAACGGCGAGTCGCTTCTACGTCGAACTTAAACTCGACGGAAGTCAAGATAACGTGGATGCAACGTTTTTGGAATGTCAAGGAATCGAACGCAGCCAAGAAGCGATTGAAATTTGCGAAGTTACGCCCCAAAAGTGGGGAAAGGCAAATTCGGGGCAGGTCGTTCGCACTAAAGTTCCCGGCAATGTTAAAACAAATAATATTACATTGCGTCGGGGAATGACAAACTCAAAAACGCTGTGGGATTGGTTTAAAGCTGTTGAAGAGGGAAATTGGGCAAAGCAATTTCGGGAAGGTTCGCTCACGATTTACGACCAAGCGGGTAAAGAACAGGCTATTTTGGAATTTCAAGGGGCTTGGCCGACTCGCTACAAAGCTTCTGATTTTAATGCTGGAAGTGGCGAAATGGAGATTGAAGAACTTGAAATCGTGGTGGATATGTTGACCCGCTCGAAATAATTGCTCATGTTTCAAACTCAGTTTGAATTTACTTTACCGAAAGGTTATTTAGATAGCGCTGGAAACGTGCATCGTAAGGGGATAATGCGTTTAGCTAAAGCGGCTGACGAAATTGTTCCCTTGCGCGACCCGCGTGTCAAGTCGAATCCAGCGTATTCTACTGTGATTATCCTCGCTCGAGTGATTACTCGCTTGGGTGCATTGGAAGAAATAACTCCAACTGTTATTGAGGGGTTATTTGCCTGCGATCTCAATTATCTGCACAAGTTTTACCGCCAGGTTAACGAACTCGATGAGGAAACTCCTCCTCAAAAAGAGCGCGTTGAAGGCACATCTGTTCCTATTCAAGAAACGTAAAATGAATTCTGCTTGATGTTTACTAAAGCCAGCGAGCGATAATTGTGAGACTTACTGATGTCGTTAATCAAGTCAGGCGTAGAGTTAGCGAAACAATAACTTTCATTCGCCATCCCGACCAAGTGCTATTGCAAAGGGGACGGCGGAAGTTTCAGGATGTCTACGAAAAGGCGGAGTTTCCGGGCGGGAAACAGGGTTCTGGGACTCAAACTCCTCAAGAGTTTGAAGAAGAGGAAGTTCGAGTACGTCCGCAATTACGTCAAACGCCTCAAAATTCTGATAACAATGGAGGTTCTCATTCGCAAGTTGTTCGTTCGACGCAACCGCAAGTCTCTCAGCAAATTGAACGTTCTGCGTTTCCTTCGCGGTTACCTCATTCCACGGAAACACAACCGTTAGAACCCGGGGCGAAAATCCGAGGAGGACGGGGAGGAGAGTATCAAATTGTTGCACTGCTCGAGGAGAACGAAATCGAGAACCGTCGCGTTTATCAAGTCGTTCGGGTTTTGAATGACAAGACGATTTTATTGAAAGAGTATGGGTTGCCGAAAGGCAATTTTAGCGATCGCGAAATTGAAGAATACCTGAGTCAGTTTGAATCTTTAGCCACGTTAGGGATTAGCGAGGAGCAAGGAAAGAAGTTTCGAGTTTTGATTCCCTATGATGTTATTGTCGATCGCCAAGAAAAAAAGTGCTATTTGGCCATCGATCCGGTTGTCAATAGTTGCTCTCTTAGACAATGGGTGAATGAGTCTGGAGCAATAACGTTTACTCAAACCGTTAAAATTCTAGACGATATTTTACAAACCCTTTGGTTTTTACACAGTCACAGGTTTCGCTTCGGGAACGGTTTTCAACCCGGTTTAGCCCACAGAAATCTCACGCCCGATAGCATTCAAATTGCAGTCGATCGCGAGCAGGAACCCATTAGTCCAACGCCGTTTTCGGTTTATCTTGCCGATCTCGCCTTGTGGGAACATTTGTTGGCTCGTACCCCAACGACTTCAACTCAATTTTTGGGCGACCAAATTCAACAAGATTTTCGAGATTTGGGGTATCTGTGTCTTTACCTTCTATCGGCGGGAAAAGTGGATGGGGATTTTGGTCGGGCTGTAGATTTATTGACGATTGAGGATAAACTCGCTGTTGTTACTCCTTTTGCTTTAGAAGTTTTTATCCGCAAATTATTGGGCTTAGAGGAATCGTTTGCGAGTGCGGAGGAGGCACGTCAATATCTGCGAAATATTAAAGAAGAGCCAGCCGTCCCTCTGGAGACAATTTTCCCCGAAGTCGAGAAAAGCGATAAGAAAAAAAAGGGAGTGACTGCTTTTGTTTTAAAAATATTATTATTGGTTATTTTTGTAGGACTTACGGGAGTGTTGGTTAAGTTTCTGTTGGAAAAATTTACCAACCGTTCGGTTCAAACTGTTGGATTAGAAGGGGATGAATATGAATGCTGTTTGAGTGAAATTGGTCTAGGGACAGGAGAACAGCAAGCTAGGTATGCCACGGTTCGCGGCAGTCATTGGCATGATATTTTTACTGAAAGAACGGGCGTATTTCTCGTAGAGCCGCAAAACGCTCGAGATTATCCGGGAGGAAAAACGTTAAGAGACGAACTCGAAAAGCGTCACCCCGAATTATTGAAGCAGTACATTTATCAATGCAGCGCAACCGGGGAAGAGCGAGATTTGTGCGATCGCACGACTGAGGAAGTTTTCCAAGATATTGAAGCCAAAAAGATTGATTTTGCTTTACTTCGAGAAAGAGACAATTTACCCGAACAACTCGAACAGCAAATTGTGGCTTACGATGTTATTGTTCCGGTGGTTGCTTTTAGCGCGTATACAAGAGATATGGGCATTCCTCAGTCTTGGGAGGGACAGATATCGCTCGAACAATTGCAAGACCTTTATACGGGAAAAAGTCGTCGAATTAAGGGTAAGGAAATTCAAGAAATCTATTTTTCTCCAAGAAATTACGAGTTTGAGATACGGCAGCTATTTGAGGAGTGGTTGCGCCAGAAATCCTCAAATTCAGAAGCCGCAGAGGAAGAAGTGTTGAGCTTTCGGGAAACCTATTCCGAGATTATTCAAAAAGGTAGAAGCTTGAACACCAATATTTTACTCGAGCGAATTTTGAGGGATTTTGAAAATGAGGGAATTGTTAGTATTGGCTTGACCTTTTTGAGTAGCGTTTTTGCTCAGTGTTCGGTGTATCCTCTCGCACTCGCTGACGGCGATCGCGTTTTTCAGGCAATTGTCCAAAATAACGGACGAGCGATTACGCCGAAGATAGATTTGTGTAATGATAAAGGGAGTTATTTTCCCACGTTCGCATCGAGTTTAAGGTCAGGGGAATTTCCTTTCGCCTACCCTTTAGCCGTCGTTTATCCGAAAGAAGGAAACGGCGCTGAAGCGGGGAGAAAGTTTGCCGAAATGCTGAAAACAGACGAGGGACAATATTTAATGAGAGAAATGGGTTTAATTCCATCGCGAAAGCTACGTCGATATGAATGATGAATAAGGATAAGAAAGTTTCTGAAATAGCTGAGAAAATTTTGAAAGATCCGATTTCAATGCAGAAGCTTTGCGATCGCGTCTACCGACTGATGCTAGAAGATTTACGCAATCAGCGCGATCGCGCTGGCAATTCCAGGAGATAAGTTATGGCAAATCACTCAAAAAACGGTCAAATTACCCACGAACTGAATTATGTCACGACCAATCGGTTTTACGTCGAAATGGAGAGTAGTATTACGGCTTCTTTTAGCGAGTGTTCGGGTTTGGGAGTAGATATTCAGTACGATACGCAATTTGAAGGTGGCGTGAACGACCGACAGCATATTCTTTTAGGTCAAGCCAAATTTTCAGATGTCACGCTGAAGCGGGGAGTGACTGAAGATTTGGTTTTTTGGGATTGGGTAAGCGAGACACTGACGAAGACTCAAAAACGTCGCCGCAATGTTAATATTTTACTTTTTAACCAAGCTGGTGAAACCATGCAGTGTTGGACGCTTTTAGCGGCGATTCCCGTCGGTTGGAAAGCACCAGCATTGCAAGCAGATTCTAATAGTGTGGCGATTGAAGAGTTGGTTTTGGCCTGTGAAGGGTTAAAGGTTTTGAAAGCGTCGGATGCTAAAGGCGGCGGTGCAATTGAATTACAAGCCGGTCGTCATTCGTCGGGGTATTTTATTGAATAACGGTCGATTGGTATTTTATTGTTTTAGTTTTGAAAACAAGCAGCGACGATGATTCAACGCTTACCTTCTCTAGGTGCAGAAACTTCAGTCAGTTCCCTTTCTCCGTTGGGATGGGAACAATCTCTTCAGTCCCAATCGACTCAACAGCCTTTAGGTTCGCCCAGTTCTCCATTAGGACAAAAACTTCAACCTTTAGGAACTTCTTCAGAAGAAAGTTCAATACCTGGGACTTTTGATTGGTCGAATTCAGGGGAGGAGGCATCGGAGTTTGAGGGAGTTGTGCAGCGCAAGGGCGATCCTTCTGCGTCGGCAATGCTTCAGCCGAGTTTGGCGGAAGGAGGCGACGGGGGGACGACGGAATCGTTGGTGTCCAAAAGTAGCGAGACTGAGGCAAGTTCGAGTTCGACTGAATTGGAACCGCTAGGGTTTCCTAAACCCCTCACTCAAACTCCCGATCTTCTTTCCTCAACTTTTTCGGGAAAAGAACCTGAAAAATCGGTTCGGACGGGACGAGAATCAGCACCAATTCAGCCAAAATTGGAAACAACTGCCGAACCCACTGAAGAAGTTGCGCCAATTCAGAGACAAGTCGAAAGTCCTGCTGGAGAAATTGTCCCGATTCAACCCAAATTAGAAAGTTCTGTTACTTCGCCAACGGAAATAAGCGATGAATCATCTGATGATGCGATCGCGCCAATTCAGCGTCAGGTAGAAAGTTCTGTCACTCCACCGACTGAAACAACAGAGGAACTTTCGTCAGAAGTCGCGCCCATTCAACGACAGGTAGAAAGTTCTGTCACTCCACCGACTGAAACAACAGAGGAACTTTCGTCAGAAGTCGCGCCCATTCAGCGGCAACTAGAAAGTCCTGTTTCTCCACCAACTGAAACAAGTGAGGAAAGTAGCGATGCGATCGCGCCAATTCAGCCGAAACTAGAGGCAACTACTGAACCGACTGAGGAAATCGCACCAATTCAGCCCAAATTAGAAAACACTGCGGAATCTTTAGAAGAAGTTGCGCCAATTCAAAGACAAGTCGAAAGTCCTGCTGTGACTTCGCCGACAGAAACCAGCGAGGAAACAGATGCGATCGCGCCGATTCAGCCAAAGTTAGAAGCGACTGGGGAAACAACAGAAGAAATCGCGCCCATTCAACGCCAAGTCGAAACGACTGAAGAATCTACCGAAGAAATCGCGCCCATTCAACCAAAGTTAGAGACAACTGCCGAACAAACTGAAGATATCGCACCCATTCAACGGCAAGTCGAAAGTTCTGTCACTCCGCCAACAGAAATAAGTGAAGAATCTTCTGATAAAGCGATCGCGCCAATTCAACCCAAGTTAGAAACGACTGAAGAAATAGCGCCAATCCAGAGACAAGTTGAAAGTCCTGCTGTAACCCCACCGACAGAAACAAGTGAAGAATCTTCTGATAAAGCGATCGCGCCGCCAATTCAACCCAAATTAGAGGCAACTACTGAACCGACTGAGGAAATCGCACCAATTCAGCCCAAATTAGAAAACACTGCGGAATCTTCAGAAGAAGTTGCGCCAATTCAAAGACAAGTCGAAAGTCCTGCTGTGACTTCGCCGATTGAAACCAGCGAGGAAACAAGCGATGCGATCGCGCCAATTCAACGACAGGTAGAAAGTCCTACTATTATTCCACCGACTGAAGTTAGCGAGGAAACAAGCGATGCGATCGCGCCGATTCAGCCAAAATTAGAAACAACAGCAGAACCAACTGAAGAAACCGCCCCTATTCAACGCCAAGTCGAGACGACTGAAGAATCTGCCAAAGATATCGTCCCTATTCAACCGAAATTAGAAACATCTACCGAACAAACGAAAGAAATCGCGCCCATTCAACCTAAATTAGAAGCGACTGGGGAAACAACAGAAGAAACCGTCCCCATTCAACGCCAAGTCGAGACGACTGAAGAATCTACCGAAGAAGTCGCACCCATTCAACGACAAGTCGAAACTCCTGTTTCTCCATCAACGGAAACAATTGAGGAATCGGCTGATGAAGCGATCGCACCCATTCAACGCCAAGCAGAAACACCCACGGAACCAACTGAAGAAATAGCGCCAATTCAGAGACAAGCCGAAAGTCCTGTTGTCACTCTGCCAACTGAAACAAGTGAGGAAAGTGATGATGCGATCGCGCCGATTCAGCCAAAATTAGAAACAACAGCAGAACCAACTGAAGAAACCGCCCCTATTCAACGCCAAGTCGAGACGACTGAAGAATCTGCCAAAGATATCGTCCCCATTCAACCCAAATTAGAAACAACGGCGCAACCCACTGAAGCAGTTGCGCCCATTCAACGACAGATAGAAAGTTCTATTTCTCCACCAACGGAAGCGAGTGAGGAGACAAGCGATGCGATCGCGCCAATTCAAAGACAAGTCGAAAGTCCTGCTATAACTTCACCAACGGAAACAATTGAGGAGTCGGCTGATGAAGCGATCGCGCCCATTCAACGCCAAGCAGAAACACCCACGGAAACGACTGAAGAAATAGCGCCAATTCAGAGACAAGTCGAAAGTCCTGCTGTCACTCCACCAACTGAAACAAGTGAGGAAAGTGATGATGCGATCGCGCCGATTCAGCCAAAATTAGAAACAACAGCAGAACCAACTGAAGAAACCGCCCCTATTCAACGCCAAGTCGAGACGACTGAAG
>JAXHVQ010000146.1:0-14902 GCA_034189065.1 Cyanobacteriota bacterium | reverse complement strand
GTCGAGTTCCCGGTTATTTTGGCATTTGTCTTTAGTAAGCCATCAGCCGTCAGCTCTCAGCCGTCAGCAGTAAACAGTAAACAACAATTCACCCCCTCTCCCCCTCTCCCCTACTCCCTGTCACCTATTAGCTGTTGTACAATGTAGGTCGCGCTGTACGGTGGGATTTAAATCAGACGCGATCGCCCCTAGCGACAAAATGAGCGCCTTCGAGTCAGGGGCGAGCCCCAGAAGAGCGATAACAGACCCGAAGCGTCATGCAAAATTCTCTTGAATGTTGGCACGAAAGCATCACTCATTGATACCGATTGCTCACTGCCGACTTCACCTTTCGATGTCTAACGCTTAAACAAACCAAGAATAAACCCCCCATGACCATTCATGCCTACGCTGCTAGCCAACCTCGCGGAAAACTTGCACCTTTTGAATACAAAGCTGGTTCTTTGGGAACCGAAGAGGTTGAGATTCGCGTTGAATATTGCGGTCTTTGCCACAGCGATGTCAGTATGCTCAATAATGAATGGGGCATGACGCAATACCCTTTTGTTCCCGGTCACGAAGTTGTCGGAACGGTGGAAGCCTTGGGAGAAGCAGTTACCGAGTTACAAGTCGGTCAGCGCGTCGGGTTGGGTTGGTATGCTCGTTCTTGTACGGTGTGCGAATGGTGTCAGTCGGGCAATCAGAATTTGTGCCTAACAGCAGAAGCAACAATTATCGGTCGTCACGGCGGTTTTGCCGATCGCGTCCGCGCCCATCGCGGTTGGGTAACGCCATTGCCTGAAACCCTCGCCTCTCCCGTCGCCGGACCGCTATTTTGCGGCGGGATTACCGTGTTTAACCCCATTGTTGAGTTAAATATTCAACCCACCGATCGCGTGGGGGTTATTGGCATTGGCGGTTTGGGCCACATCGCCCTCCGCTTCCTCGATGCTTGGGGATGCGAGGTAACGGCGTTTTCCTCGAGTCCGGCGAAGGAAGCTGAAGCGCGACAGTTGGGGGCCGATCGGTTTGTGAATTCGCGCGATCGCGATGCCCTTGCCGCCGCTGCCAATTCCCTCGACTTTATCCTCTCCACCGTCAACGCCGATCTCGACTGGAATGCTTACATCGCAACCCTGCGTCCCAAGGGGAAGTTGCACTTCGTCGGTGTCGTCCCTAACCCCCTCTCCACCCAACTCTTTCCCCTCATCGCCGGACAAAAATCCATTTCCGCCAGTCCCCTGGGCAGTCCCGCAACCATCGCCAAAATGTTGGAATTTGCCACCCGCCATCGCATCGAACCCAAGGTGGAAGTTTTTCCCATCGCGGAGGTGAATGAGGCGATCGCGAAACTCGAAAACGAAAGTCCCGCCCATCGTCTCGTTCTTAAAGTGGCTTAGGAAATTGTTTGACTTATGCCGGTAGGGTGACATTAGCAACAGCGTAATGCACCGTAACTCGACTATTATTGTCAATAACGACGAGCTACATCAAGACAAAAGAACCCGAAAATGAGAAACTACGAAGGACAAAGGACCAAGGACGAAGAACCGAAATAATGAAACGTTTAGCCCTGCTGAGTGTATCCAATAAAACGGGAATTATCCAACTGGCGCGTCAACTGGTTGAGGAGTTTGAGTTTGAACTCATCAGTAGTGGCGGCACGGCGAAAACCCTTCTAGATGCGGGAATTGCGGTCACAAAGGTCAGCGATTATACGGGGTCGCCCGAAATTTTAGGGGGAAGAGTTAAGACATTGCATCCGCGCATTCACGGCGGCATCTTAGCGCGTCGCGATATCCCCCAAGATTTAACAGACTTGGACAACAATCAAATTCGCCCCATCGACTTGGTTGTCGTTAATTTATACCCCTTTGAAGAAACGATCGCGCAACCCGAGTGTACTCCCGCCGAGGCCATCGAGCAAATCGATATTGGCGGACCGACGTTGTTGCGCGCCGCTGCGAAAAACTTTGCCCATTTAACCGTATTGTGCAATCCCGCCCGCTACGAGGAATACCTCCAACAATTGCGGCAAAACGGGGGCGAAGTCTCCCACGAATTCCGTCAAGGGCGCGCAGCGGAAGGGTTTGCCCTCACAGCAGCCTACGATCGCGCCATTTCCGCCTATTTCGCCAGCCTCCAAGACGAATTGTCCCCCCAATATACCCTTTCGGGGCAACAGCACCAATCCCTGCGCTACGGCGAAAACCCCCATCAAAGCGCCGCTTGGTATCAAACCGGAACGACAGGTTGGGCGAGTGCGACGCAAGTTCAAGGCAAAGCACTCAGCTACAATAATTTAGTAGATTTGGAAGCTGCGCGCCGGATTATTGTCGAATTTCCCGCCGAAGAACCCGCAGCCGCCGTTCTCAAGCATACCAATCCTTGCGGCGCTGCGATCGCGGATACCCTCGCCCAAGCCTATGAAAAAGCCTTTGCCGCCGACTCAGTTTCGGCTTTTGGGGGAATTGTTGCTCTCAACCGTCCCATCGACGCAGCCACGGCATCGGCGTTGAAGAAAACCTTCCTCGAATGTATCGTCGCGCCGGGATGCGAACCGGAGGCGAAGGAAATTTTAGCAACGAAATCGAATTTGCGCGTGTTGTTGCTTCCCGACTTACAAACGGGGGAAAAAGAGACAGTGAAGGTTATTGCCGGTGGATTTCTCGTCCAAGAAGCCGACGATCTCATCGACGATCCTCAAACGTGGCAAATTGTTACTCAGAAACAGCCAACCCCGCAAGAAATGAAAGAGATGGAATTTGCGTGGAAAATTGCCAAGCACGTCAAATCTAATGCCATTGTCGTAGCGCGCGATCGCGTAACTCTTGGCATTGGTGCGGGACAAATGAACCGCGTCGGTGCGGCTAAAATTGCCCTCGAACAAGCTGCCGAACAAACACAGGGGGCAACCTTAGCTAGCGATGGTTTTTTCCCCTTCGATGACTCTGTTCGTACTGCCGCCGCCGCCGGAATTAAAACGATTATACAACCGGGCGGTTCTATTCGCGACAAAGATTCGATTCAAGCGGCGGACGAATTGGGCGTGGTGATGGTGTTGACGGGAGTTCGTCATTTCTTGCATTAAAAGAGTGCGATCGCGTTTGTTTCAATGGGTTCATTGAAAAGCGCGATCGCGCGTTTTATAACTTAATGATGATGAATTACAATTATTGTTAAACCCGCGCAAGTGAGTAAAGCTGTTTTTCACAATTCCACTGCTCTACCGACTGAGCTACAACCGCATGATTAAAAGCGCGATTGGTAGGACTCGAACCTACGACCAATGGATTAACCTTAAAGTGTGTAAGCTTCGCAAGTTAGGGCGCGGGATAACTTATAATACTAGCCATAAACAGCTTCTGGACGAACAATTGTATCGCCGCTCGGCCGTCTGTCGATTACATAGTCGTGGAGGCGATTAGTATGGACATCGAAGTGTCGAGCAAGACGCTCTTTGACTTGGGTATCGTTCATTCCTGCCGCCAGATTGAGTTGACTTTCGCTGACATCGTAGGAACGTCCTTCAAAGCGAATGTGAACCATAATTGCACCTCTACCTGGGTTATAAAGTGGGAGTTAGATTTTTCCAAATACCTCTCTTGGTGCTGAGGTTGAGAGCGTTTTGCGCTGCTCTACACCCGATATTACATTTGTAACATCTAAAGTGTCAAGGGGGAGGAGAAAATTTTTTGACCTCTTAATGTACTAGCTCCCCCTGCTCCCCCTGCTCCCCTGCTCCCCTGCTCCCCTGCCTCCCCCGCTCCCCCTGCCTCCCCCGCTCCCCTTGCTCGCCTGTGAATTTAACCCCTCCCCCCAAATCATCCTCAAGATTGATGCAATTGAGGGCGACAAACTGAGATATTATTTAAAAAGTTTATTTTAGATCCTGAATTGGGAGAGCAAATTAGCCAATGACCAATAAAACCGACTCTCAAAAGCCCCCCCGCAGCTCTGACGTAATCGCCGGTCTCATCGTTTTTCTGTCGATTAACTTGTTGGTAGCCGCGATGTACTTCAAAATCATCAATCCTTAAAATTACTGAATTTACACCAAAATTGAATCAATTTTGACAAAAAGCGCCGCCTGAGTTGCGAGAAGGCAACAAAGGTCGGCGTTTTGAGTCGTATTTGAGTCCGGAATTCTTAGGTTGTTCTGAGAATTGAGCCTTTTGGCGACTGGGTTTTTAACAGGGTTGGAGACCTTATCCCCTTCCGAGAGCCTAGCTTGAAGTCCCCCGAACCAACAGGTCTTAAACTTCATTTATCCGGTAAAATCCATAAGCATAGTCAACACCGATAGACTCGAATTTTTATAAAATGGCACACTCTCAAAACCCAACCGTCATCGTCACCGGAGCCTCATCAGGCGTGGGACTGTACGCAACCAAAGCCCTGATCGACAAGGGATACCACGTCGTCATGGCCTGTCGCAACCTCTCGCGCGCGGGCAACGCAGCCCGCAGTCTCGACCTTCCCCAAGGCAGCTACTCCATCTCCCACATCGACCTCGGCGACCTCCAAAGCGTCCGCCGGTTCGCCGGAGAAATGAGCGCCAGCGGTCGCCATTTCAAAGCACTACTGTGCAACGCCGCCATTTATATGCCCCTCCTCAAAGAACCCCTGCGCAGTCCGGAAGGTTACGAACTCACCATGACGACTAACCATCTCGGTCATTTCCTGCTGTGCAATCTGTTCCTCGAAGACTTAAAAAAATCCCCCGTTACCGACAAGCGGCTGGTCATTTTAGGCACCGTCACCCACAATCCCGAAGAATTAGGCGGAAAAGTGTATCCGCGACCGGATTTGGGCAATTTTGAAGGCTTTGAGGCGGGATTTAAAGAGCCGATTTCAATGGCAAACGGCAAAGCCTTTGAACCCGTCAAAGCCTACAAAGACAGCAAAGTGTGCAACGTTCTGACCATGCGAGAACTGCATCGGCGCTACCACGACTCCACCGGCATCGCGTTTACCTCCCTTTATCCAGGATGCGTCGCCGATACGCCCCTGTTTCGCAACCACTATCCCCTCTTCCAAAAACTATTTCCCCTCTTCCAAAAATATATTACCGGCGGCTACGTTTCCCAAGAACTGGCAGGGGAACGAGTGGCTGCGGTAGTTGTGGATCCAGAGTACAAAGAATCCGGCGCATACTTTAGCTGGGGGAACCGCCAGAAAAAGGATAAGGATCGAAAAGCATTCGTGCAAACCGTTTCTCGTCAAGCGCGCAACGACGACAAAGGCGAACGGATGTGGGATTTAAGCGCAAAATTAGTCGGACTGAACGAGGAAGCGAGTTCGGGCGTTGCCGCGTCAGCTAACCGTTCGGCGTAAAGGAAGACGGAGAGACGGGGAGACGGGGAGATGGGGTGACGGGGTGAATAATTTGTAGCAAACCCCCGGCAGATATCCGACACGAGCAATGTACTGCTAGTCGGGAATGAAACTTTTCTCCCCTCACCCTCCACCGCATCCTAAAGACGCGCTACTATTAAGTTTTGAGGTCTTAGGTTTTGTCACAACTCACGTAAGGACATTTTATAAAACGTCCCTACCCCAGAACCCAGAACCCAGAATCCATGTACGGACGTTATATATAACGTCCCCACTCAATCAATGCCCTTTGCCTGACGCACGCCCATCAAGTTCCTACTGGAGCGGTTTTATGTCTAAGCGCAAAAAACACAATCTTCGATGGATCAAAGAAACCCTAGAACTCAAAGAAGATCATAACTGGAAATCCGAGCCCGGAACCCGGATTTTCGTAGCAGGGCGAGGAGCTGTGCGCTTCGATGTCCCCCAGGACTGGCACTTTGAGCCTGCCGAAAACTCATTTCGTTTCCTCGATGGCAAACCCCCCGACGATAATTGTCGCCTAGAAGTCTCCTACAATATCTTGCCCCCCGCCGACTGGTCTGACTTCCCCATCGTCTCCCTGCTCAAAACAGCGATGAAAGACGACGATCGCAATATTATCGAACGCGGGGAGATTTTCAAACTCAAGCGCCAAACCGCGCGCGTCATTTGGACTCAAATTAAATTTATCGACGAGCCGGAAAATCGAGAAGCCTACTCTCGCATTTGCATCGGATTGGGTTCGGGGGTGCAATGTCTGATTACCTTTGACTACTGGGCAGACGAAGCTGAAAAGTTAACTCCGGTGTGGGATACTGTAATGAACTCCCTGGTTCTCGGGTTGTATATTCGCGACCCGCGCACCGGCTTTGCTATGCCCGATTAAAGTATTTTATGAAAAAAAGCGGCTCCCATTGGAAACTCCAGCGACAAACAAACCGTCACTTATGCCAACTCGGTGCGATTTTCCGCCCAACTTTCCCAACGGCGGCATTTTTTTTGTAATATCTTGAAGAGTCTTAGCCTCTTCTGTCGATCGCGTCTCATTTTCACCCGCTCTCCGTTAATAAATGTTTGGTCTTATCGGTCATCTTACCAGCTTAGAACACGCGCAGGCTGTCGCCGCAGACCTGGGCTATCCAGAGTACGCCAACCAAGGGCTGGACTTTTGGTGTTCTGCTCCCCCTCAAATCGTCGATCGCATCAAAGTCACCAGCGTAACCGGTCGCGCCATCGAGGGTCAGTATGTCGAATCCTGTTTTTTGCCCGAAATGCTCGGCCAACGGCGGATTAAGTCTGCGATTCGCAAAATTTTAAATGCAATGGCCCTCGCCCAAAAAAGCGGTCTCAAAATCACGGCATTGGGCGGGTTTTCCTCGATTATTTTTGAAAATTTTAGCCTGAAAGACCAGAAACAGGTGCGCAACGTCGAACTGGATTTCGACCGCTTCACCACCGGCAATACCCACACAGCCTATATTATCTGCCGTCAGGTCGAACAAGCAGCAGCCAAATTGGGCATCGCCCTCAACCAAGCAACGGTCGCCGTAGTTGGCGCAACGGGAGATATTGGCAGCGCGGTTTGTCGCTGGTTAGACCGCAAAAGCGATGTGGGAGATTTGTTGTTAATCGCGCGCAACCAAAGCCGTCTCAAAGCACTGCAAGAAGAACTGGGACGGGGCAAAATCGCTCTTCTAGAAGAAGCCCTTCCCCAAGCTGATATCGTGGTGTGGGTGGCGAGTTTGCCCAAGGGAGTGGATATTAGTCAGATTCCGCTAAAAAGACCGTGCTTGTTGGTAGATGGCGGCTATCCGAAAAATTTGAGCGATCGCCTTCAACAACCGGAGTTATACGTGCTCAAAGGCGGCATCGTCGAACATTCCCTCGATATTGACTGGAAGATCATGAGCATTGTCAATATGGACATTCCCGATCGCCAGTTATTTGCCTGTTTTGCCGAATCGATGTTACTGGAGTTCGAGCAATGGTACACTAACTTTTCTTGGGGCCGCAATCAAATTACCCTCGAAAAAATGAAGCAAATTGGCGAAGCATCAATTAAGCACGGCTTTAGACCCCTGCTCGACTTTTAACCGATTGTCTGTAATGTTGAACGGGCGAGAGGCGATCGCGACGGCAAAGTTTCGGTCGCCCCACCTCCAACGGACTCGTTCAATTGTGAATACGTGAGGCCCTTGGGATGATGAGGGAACTCGCCTTATCCAATCAACCCGTTAAATTTTTAATTTTTAATTTTTAATTTTTAATTGAAATGGCAACCCCCGAGCGCAAACCCTTCTTGCTGGATTTTGAAAAACCCTTGTGCGAACTCGAAGCGCGCATCCAGCAAATTCGCGAACTGGCAGTGGAAAATGACGTTGACGTTTCGGCACAAATTCGCGAGTTAGAAGCCAAAGCCGACCAACTTCGAGGCGAAATTTTTAACAGTTTAACCCCTTCCCAGCGCCTCCAACTGGCGCGCCATCCCCGCCGTCCGTCCACCCTCGATTATATCCAGGCCATTGGCGACGAGTGGTTTGAGTTGCACGGCGATCGCGTGGGGTGGGACGATCCTGCCATTGTCGGCGGTATCGCCCGTCTCAACGGCATTCCCGTGGTGATGGTGGGCCACCAAAAAGGACGAGACACGAAAGATAACGTCGCGCGCAACTTCGGCATGGCTTCCCCCGGCGGCTATCGCAAAGCCATTCGTCTGATGGAACACGCCAATAAGTTCGGTTTGCCTATTCTTGCCCTCGTCGATACGCCCGCAGCCTGGGCTGGAGTCGAAGCCGAACGATTTGGTCAAGGGGAAGCGATCGCCTACAATTTACGACAAATGTTTAGCTTTGACGTGCCGATTCTGTGTACGGTGATTGGGGAAGGGGGGTCGGGAGGCGCGTTGGGCATTGGCGTAAGCGAACGGTTGCTGATGTTTGAACACTCGGTTTACAGCGTTGCGCCGCCCGAAGCGTGTGCGGCAATTTTGTGGCGGGATGCAGCCAAAGCCCCCCAAGCCGCTTCTGCCCTGAAAATTACGGCTGGGGATTTGAAAGATTTGGGCATTCTCGACCAAATTTTACCCGAACCCTCCAGCGGAGCCCACGCCGACCCCTTGAAGGCGGCAGCAACCCTCAAAGAGGCGCTGATTGAAAATTTGGAACAGTTGTTGAAAATGACTCCCGACTCTCGTCGAGAATTGCGCTATCAAAAGTTTCGCAATATTGGCAAATTTCAGATGAGTTGAAAATCAGTAACCCGTTATCAGTTTGAACATCCGTTATGACAGGAGGGCTTGACATCAGAAAGCGAACCCCATCTCCTTGGAAAATGCCATATCTAGCGATTGTTAGTTGTTTATACTTAGTGTTAAAACCAAAAGAAAGAAAAAAAACAAGAAAGGGGATTAAACCGTGAAAAACAACTAAAAAATGATAATCGAGAATGAAAAGCAAACCCCCGAAGAGTAAGTAGGCGATCGTCATTATTCGTAAAATAGCGATTGAGATTCACTCCGTAGCGAAACCCTCTTTAGAGCTGGCGCGTGCTGCTTCATTTTCGGAGTCTGAGTTTTAGCATTTATTTATGCCCACCGACTTAATAACGAAGGACGAACGACAAAGGACGAAGATTTCGGTTAGCTGATAAAATTCTGAGAGTGGTATAGTAGTAAAGTCACATTTGTTTACATTCAGCAATTGAGGGAATGATTGCTTATTCCCGTAATGCCTCTCAACTCCAGCAAAGCCCTAAGTCAGAAGATGGGATAATATTCAACCTCGATCGTCGAACCAGAAATCTATCGGGTTCGATAGAGCGATACTGCGATCGCGCCAACCCCAACGGCATACCTCCATCATCGCTCGGCAACCCGACGAGTGCAACCCAGTGCGTCCTTCACTGCCAGTTTTGTCGCGAGTTAAAGGTGAATTGTAACACCGAAAGAAAGGCAATTTTGCCGGAAGATCAGAGCGCGAATGCTTGACCGACACCAAAGATAAAAGACCGGTTTTTCATGACCTTTTCCCAACCCAAACGAGTCATTATTACAGGAGCCAGCAGCGGCATCGGACGGGCAACCGCCCTCGCATTTGCCCGTGCGGGGGCTAGTGTCGCGCTGGTAGGGCGCGATCGCGCGCGCCTAGAAGCCGTAGCGCGAGAAGCCCAAACCGCCAAAGTAGAAGCCCGCGCCTACTGCTTAGACTTAGCCCATCTCGAAGGCGTGCAAGCAGAAATGGAAGCAATTGCAGCCGACTTCGGCGCGATCGACATTTTAGTCAACAACGCCGGCATGGGTTACACCGGCACCCTCCTAGAAACATCCCTAAAAGACTGGCAGCAGGTTCTCAACCTCAACCTGACCAGCGTCTTCGCGTGCATCCAAGCCATCGTGCCGGCCATGCGCGATCGCGGATGCGGAACCATCGTTAACATTGCCTCCATCGCCGCCCGTACCGCGTTTCCGGGCTGGGGGGCCTACAGCGTCAGTAAAGCCGGTTTAGTAGCGTTGACGCGCGCCCTAGCAGCCGAAGAACAACAGAACGGAATTCGCGCGATCGTCATTTCGCCCGGGGCAGTCAACACGCCGATTTGGGATACCGACACCGTAGACGCGGACTTCGACCGTTCCGCCATGCTAACCCCCGAAATTGTCGCCCAGTCTATTGTTCACGCCGCTCTCCTGCCCGAAGGGGCCATCATCGAAGAACTGACCTTGATGCCAGGAGGCGGCGCTCTTTAACTGCGATTCCCTCGACTTCAACGCCAATTTTCTAACATCAAAAAATACCTCAACCATCATGACCCGAGCATCTTCTAACGGTTTAAATCTCTCCAACTCAGCTTCAGCAAACAATGCCAAAGATCTCGCCAGCGATACAATAGCCCCCAGCGTCTCAAGTTTGCCCGATCGCAACACCCACAACGGTCAAAAACCTCAACTGCAAGTCACCTCAGAACAAGCGAAGGAAGAAATGATGGAGGCCGTTCGCAAAATGATTGAAGGGGTGGGCGAAGATCCCCAACGCGAAGGACTGCTCAAAACGCCCAAGCGCGTCGCCGAAGCGATGCAATTCCTCACCCAAGGTTACAATCAATCTTTAGAAACCCTTGTCAACGGAGCCATTTTCGACGAAGGACACAACGAAATGGTTCTCGTGCGCGATATCAACTTTTTTAGCCTGTGCGAACATCATATGTTGCCTTTTATGGGAAGAACGCACGTTGCTTATATTCCCAATGAAAAAGTCGTCGGTTTAAGTAAACTTGCTCGTATCGTTGAAATGTACGCCCGTCGCCTGCAAGTTCAAGAACGCCTCACCCGTCAAATTGCGGAGGCGATTCAAACCGTCCTCGAACCCCAAGGCGTGGCGGTGGTGATGGAAGCCAGCCATATGTGTATGGTGATGCGCGGCGTACAAAAGCCGGGTTCTTGGACAGTGACAAGTGCAATGTTGGGCGTATTCGAGGAAGACCAAAAAACTCGCGAAGAATATTTGAGTTTAATACGCCATCAGCCCAGGTTTATGTAGGGCGGAATAAGTCGTTATAGTAGGGCTTGCTGCACAAAGCAGCAAACCCTATTAATCAATGCGATCGCGGTGTATTAGGGTTGCTTAAAAATTAAAAATTAAATACAATTCCCCCCTGCTCCCTCTGCTCCCCTGCTCCCCTGCTCATCACAACACTACATTCAGCAATCCCTATAGTAGGGGCATTGCCGAGCAATGCTCCTCGTTTTACAGAGCGAAATTCATCTACAGGGAGAGGGAACCAAAACTTAGCCTGCCTAGAACCCCTTGGGTTAAATTTAGGAGGGAAAACATCCAAATAGTTTGGGGAGGTCGATTTGGTTCAGTACAGAGATTCTGCTTGGTCTGCTTCAGTTGAGTCTGCTGAAGAAATAGAACAAGATTTATTAGAATACTTTCCCGAAAAAGCGGGTAGCATACCGGGAACGTTGAGTATTGAAGAAAATGCGAAGCCGCCGACAATTGTTCTCATAGACTACGCTGCCAATAAAGCGACACGAATCAAAAATTTAACGCCAGAAGATTGTACTGCTTATCTCGATACCGAGTCAGTCTCCTGGGTGGATGTGGCTGGATTGGGAAGCGAAGAAACGCTACAAAAATTGGGGCAGATTTTTCATTTACCTCCCCTAGTCCTTGAAGATATTGTTAATGTTCCCCAACGACCGAAAGTTGAAACGTATCGGGACCGATTGGTCATTATTACCCAGATGGCAATTCTTCAAGAAAATCGCGAAAGATTTTGGCTAGAACAAGTCAGTTTTGTCTTAGGACAGCATTATTTGTTAACCGTGCAAGAAGAACCCGATCGCGATGCCTTCGATCCAGTTCGCGATCGCATCCGTCACAATAAAGGCAAAATTCGCACGTCCGGTTCGGATTATCTGGCCTATGCCCTGTGGGATGCTATAATAGACGGTTACTTTCCTGTCTTAGAAGCCTATGGAGAGCGCATCGAAGTTTTAGAAGATGAAGTCGTTCTCAATCCCACTCGCCAAACCTTAGCTAAAATCTACGAAATCAAGCGAGAATTGCTCGCTTTGCGTCGCGCGATTTGGCCGCAACGAGATGCAATTAATAGTTTGCTGCGCGACGAAAACCCCCTCGTGAGTGCAGAGGTTCGGGTATATTTGAGAGATTGCTATGACCACGCGATTCATATTATCGATATGCTTGAAATCTATCGCGAATTAGCTTCGGGTTTGATGGATGTTTATCTGTCGGCGGTGGGAAATAAAATGAACGAAGTGATGAAAACATTAACGGTCATTTCGACGATTTTTATTCCTCTAACCTTTATCGCCGGGATTTACGGCATGAATTTTAATCCTGAAGCATCGCCGTTGAATATGCCAGAGTTAAATTGGTATTGGGGATATCCAGTTTGCTGGGGAATTATGCTCGCGATCGCATTCTCGTTAATCTACTTTTTTAGGCAACGAGGCTGGTTTCAATGAAGAGTAATCAGTGCCCACACTTGTTGATGACTTTAGTTGCATCGTTAGTCTTGTAGAGCCAAACTTATCCGCCGATCTGAGACATGGTGCGACTGTACTCTCCCGTCCCCGTTCCCGAGTCGCGCTCCTTAAAATTAATATCGGGTTTGAGGGTGAGAAGTTCGCCGACGCGATCGCGCAATTCTTCCGGCGATACCCACTCTCGCAACGCCGTTTTCAAATTAATTTGTCCTGTTTCGTTCAACAAACAGGGACGCAACCACCCATCGGCGGAAAGGCGCATTCGGTTGCAGCGATCGCAAAAACACTCGGACATTTGACTGATGAACCCCAACGTTCCTTTGGCACCGGGAATTTGAAAGACATCCGCCGGTCCATTTCCCCGAACCGCCGACTCCACTAAACCCCACTTCGCCGCAATGCGATCGCGCAACTCCGCCGAGGGAATCCAAGCGCGATCGTTGAAAAGCGCTTCGTTCCCAATGGGCATAAACTCGATAAAACGGACGTGCCAAGCGCGATCGCGCGTTAATGCCGCCAAATCTAAAATCTCGCGATCGTTAACTCCTGGAATTACGACGACGTTCAACTTCAGGGGGTCAAACCCGACCCGATAAGCCACTTGAATCCCCTCCCACGTCTGCTTCCAGCGGCTTTTCCCCCCATTTCCGATAATTTTGTCAAACGTTTCGGGTTCGAGGGAATCCAGGCTAATATTAATGCGCCGCAGGCCCGCATCGTAGAGGGGTTGGGCTAACTTAGCCAACAAAAAACCATTGGTCGTCATCGCTAAATCTTGCGTTCCCGGTAGCGCTGCAATATCGCGAACTAATTCGACGACACCCGGACGCAGCAACGGTTCTCCTCCCGTCAGTCGAAACTTTTTAAATCCCAGGGGAATAAAAACTCGTTCGAGCAACGTCAGAATTTCGTCGTGCGTTAGCCATTCTTGGCGCGACAGAAACTCCATTTCCGTGCCTTGGGGCATACAATAGTGGCAGCGAAAATTGCAGCGATCGAGCAAACTGATGCGTAAATAATCGACTTTGTTCATAAATAGTAGAATATGAGTATACAGAATTCGGAATTAAATTAGCGATCGGCTCATCCATTGTATTGACAGCCTTCAATTTTAAAGGTTAAGCTACAAGAGCGCCTTTAAGTTTCTGATATTGTTTCGGGGTAGTATTGCAAATTACCGTATTCTTCTAAAAAATAATTTTGAGACCCAATAAGATTAAATTGATACTGTACATGATGTATTTTTAGCCGTACAAACAAGTTTGTAATCCATACTTTTTCAGTTAAATTCTGCTTTCTCATCAAAAAATCTAATTGAAATCCTGGAGCAGCGCCTGGTATAAATTCCTCGCTGTACGGGCGACAAGTTTCTGGAGTACCTTGCTCGATTAGTTCCTGAACGCTGGTGAGGGGCAATTCAAAAAATAAATCTGACCGATGTACGGCAAGGGTTAAGTACGCCATCTTGTGCAGATACCGAGAAACATTGAGTCGTTGAGCTACTTTATACCGAATAGGTAACGTAAACTCGCCGGGACCTTGCTGTTTTTGACTTACAACTTTGTAAAGCTCCGGAATCTCAATGCCCTTTATTTCCATAATAGTTCCAGTTTCAGGTTCATTTTTTAATTCAATTTCTCCCCCATCTTCCCCTTTAAGTAACTTACTTTTTCGCTTGGTCAAATACAAGGGTCTAAAATTACCAATCAATCCATTATTCAAGAAATCTCCTTCAGATTTAGACATTCCATTATTGATTGTATCTGCGACAAAACCAGGTGGTAGCTTAATCCATTTTGTCCCCAAACCCTGAAGAATAATGTGTTCTTCACTTTTACTTTCTTCTGTTTTAAGTGTTTTCCGCGAAACAAGGCAGTAAGGAAATCCAAACTCTTGCTCGAGCTTTGATTTCAAAGACTCGACTCGAGCGTCCCACAACTCTTTATTGTAGATTGTTTGGCTGAAAGAATCTGCTATGTTGCCCGATTGACTCCCTCCCGCAGGCAAGTCAATCCTTGTGAAGGAAACAGGAAAATTAGAGGTAGTCGTTGAGGGCTGCACGGACATGATTATATCAACTCTGGTTTATGAGGCTTCCTTTTCAGCATCCGCTAAATCCGCTTTGGAACTAAGTTTTGACCTTTGAGAATCGGGATACCACTCAATCTGAATTGATCGGATATTACAATAATACTTCATTTCAAAGAATGTGACATTTGATGCGGTTTTCTTTGAAAGGCTACTACCAGAGAGCGATACTGAGGAAACTGAAAGGTTTGTCGCAAGGTGAAGCAAATTTAGTATGACAAAAAAAAGACCCCTCGGTATTTGAGGGGTCTTTTTCAAGAAAAGACTATGTTAAGTTTGTCTCAGCTTATCCATTGATGGAAGGAGCAGTTAAAGCTACAGGAGCAATATCGCCACTTGCCAAATCCAACGGGAAGTTGTGAGCATTGCGTTCGTGCATGACTTCAAATCCCAAGTTGGCTCTGTTGAGCACATCAGCCCAGGTATTCACCACTCGTCCTTGAGAATCGAGAATCGATTGGTTGAAGT
>JAXHVQ010000145.1:0-15480 GCA_034189065.1 Cyanobacteriota bacterium | reverse complement strand
ATAAACTCAAATTAATCAAACGTTCTGGTTATGGGTTCAGAAATTTTAATAACTTTCAGGCTCGATGTTGGCTCAACTGGCATTTCAATTAAAAGTTTAGCATACTATGTACTGAAGAACCATTTCAAAGGTGGCGCTGTTGGCAGGAGTTCCTTGAGGCAGGACAACGCTGGTCCTAATATCGCCGCGAATTTAGCCGAAACATCGATGGTTTTCACATTGCTGGCTCGCAATTTATTTTATACGAGGAATTAGTAAGATTTGCTTCAACACAACAGTCCGCGCAAATAAGACATTTCTAAGGGGGTTAGTTTTTTACGCTTGCCGCAGTATTGATGTTTGGCTTGGGTTAAATCTCGATAAAGTTGTTCGAGGTTCCACGTTTCTTTTGTTTGGGTAAAAGGTTCTGTAAAAAAGCTCACGATTTTAGTTCTTAACTTTGCCAGTTGGCTCTTAACTTACAAAAAATTCGGCGAACATAAATGCGGGAAAGGGATTAACTGGAGACATGGCAATGGCTCAAAGGATAACTGTAACGCGAGCGCGGCCATCAAAGCATCATTGATTCGTAGTAGGTAAGGATAGAAAATGTGAGGGATGGATAAAATATTCCGTATTGCCGGATTTTTTCTACGACGTTCGTTTGACCTTTAAAAAAGTAGGACAAGATATTGGTATCCAAGATTGCTTGTTTCATAGGTCGAATTGACGCTGAAGGTCAGAAGCGCGATCGCGAATGATATCTTGTTCTAGCGCGTCCAGTCAAGCTGTATCCTGAGAGGCAATGCCTGCAAAGCGCATAAATTTTGCAGGTTGAGGCGATAAGGAATGAGAGTCTTTTGCCAGAACTTGTATGAGAATTTCGACGACCAGCGTTGCTAGATCTTTTCCCTGAAGTTGGGCAGCTTCAAGGAGTTGGGCTTCTAGTTCTGGAGGTAAGGTAATCGTCATGGCAAGTAAAGAGTGCGACTTGGGTCTATTCTATCTTTCTCAATCTTAATATTCCGGCGCGATCGCAAGGGTCAAATGTTGGATGCTATTAATGGCTATTTTGGACAAATTGTCAAGGAAGCTGAAGCTGGCGATCGCCAGTTCTCTCAACTCACAGAAAATTCGGTAAACTGACGCATATTTTGACCCTAATCTATTGCCCTCGTTCCCGTTAAGGTTAAGGTAGTAGGTTGAAGGCAGAACAATGCTGAGGTCGAACAATACTGAAGTCCCGACGATCTAAGGTCAGAACGGTTTGGAGATTTAAACGTTCTGCGATCGCCATTACGCAACCATCAACAAAGTCGATCTGACTATCTTGATAGGTGTCCAAAATGTTAGCGACCCGTTGAGTATCTGAAGGAGAGAGGGAAATGACTTGAAATCGGCTTTCGTCCAGCGATCGCAAAAATTGAATGACTTTAGGAATTCCCGCATCTCGTCCCAGCAGATAGGCAATTTCTGTCAGTGCCGGTTGGGGCAAAGCGATCGCTTGCTGTTGTTGATAGATGGTCGCAACAGCAGTGTGATAACGATCCTGACGGTTAAGTAAGGCCACCACAAATCCGGTGTCGGCGATCGCGCCTATTTTTTCCACGATAAACCCGATGTAGAGGTCACTTCTGCTCTAAGGATTGCTTCAGCTTCGGTACTGAGGTTGGGGCTGCCCTCATACAGCCCAATGAGAGGGTCGGGGGTTTCCGGGGACGCAGAGACGGTCAAATTCGCTTGTAGATACTGGGCGATCGCTTCGTCCAGCAGACTTTCCAAGCTTTTCTGTTCTTGGAGGGCCACCTGTACCAATTGGGTCAGGGTTTGAGAGTCGGGTTTCCAATTCAGGGTAATTTCAAGCATATTTTTATCTGATGCAGCAACCTCAATATACCTAGAATCAATCCGCGCGATCGCAAGGGTCAAATGTTGGATGCTATTAATGGCTATTTTGGACAAATTGTCAAGGAAGCTGAAGCTGGCGATCGCTAGTTCTCTCAACTCACAGAAAATTCGGTAAACTGGCGCATATAGGGTGAATGGAACCCCAGAACAATATCTTCTTTGGCAATCCCCAACTCCATGTAGGATCGGCGATACAATAAAAGGAAATGCCAAAGGAGTTGAGATGCAACGACTTTCGGAGATGACGATCGCGGATCTCAGGGCGTTGATTTTGCAGATCCTGCGAGAACAGCGACAACAGTATACCCAGAATCGACCGGCGCGATCGCTCGATGAAGTTTTGGATTCCATCGATGCCTATATGTGGACACCCCCGTCAGGCGCAAAGTCAACGATGGAGTTATTGCGAGAGGATCGCGATCGATGACGGAGCGGTATGTTGTGGATACAAGTGTTGTGATTCAGCGCTTAATTGTCGAAAAAAATACACCACAGGTTCGCTGCTTGTTTGCTCAAATGAACCAAGGATTGGTTATCGTCGTGCCGGAGTTTTGTCTGTTAGAATGTGCCAATGTCTTGTGGAAACAGGTTCGCTTTCAAGGAATGCCGCAGCCAACAGCAGAACATTTGCTTGTTGAATTACTGGAATTACCGCTACAAGTCATGCCAGTCGGTCAATTTATGCCCCGCGCCCTTCAAATTGGGTTGGCGGCTCAATTAGCGGTCTATGATTCGCTTTATCTGGCTCTAGCGGAAAATTTGAATTGTGCTTTGATTACAGTAGACCAAAAGCAAGCTGAGGTGACGCTTTCACTACAAATCCCCTTAAAAGCGATCGCGGATTTTAGCTAACCTATCTTTGATACCATCCCAGTCCATTTTAATGGACTTAAGCTTTTAGCCTTGAATTTGAATTCAAGGCGCGATCGCCTCTCATCAAGACGCGCGATCGCTCCAGGTACTGAACTTCTGAAATATCGAGAGCTGTTGAAATCTGAATATTGTTCTTGTCATCATTGCCCCGATTTAAACGCACGATCAGCGTTTCCCGTTGCTCTGGGGTCAGTTTGTACTTAATGGCAACGCTTTCGAGAAATTCAGTCCATTCCATATCAGAATTTTTACTGACTTCCCTAAGTGTATACTTTCCTTCTACTTTATGGGGACTTCAGCCAAATCTGGAACGCCGATGATGAAGGCATCAAAGATTGAAAGGATGAATTTCAATGAATACCACCAACACCCCTGAATTTAATGAACCCGCGATCGCGATCCCTCCTTCCCCCGAGCTTCCCGCACCTTTGCCGCCAACGCCGCTAATCCTACCCAATTGGTTGCTCGCGATCCTCTTCTTAACGGTGCTTGTAGAACGCTTGAATCAATTGCTGCCGATCGCGATCGCCTTCCTCGAAAAAGTTCAAGACATCGGCAAGCAATAAAACGCGATACCAATGCGTCCGAATTCTTAAGAGATATTAGTTTCTAACTCCCCTTCTCCACCCCCCTTACCCCTCTGAAATTAGGGCATAGGGGGGTAAGGGGGGTAGGGGATGAGGGCGAAATCCTAACAAAACTCCTAACGCGAATTAGGTGCTGTATTGCAGGCACAGTCGTTAGTCTAGGTTTAGGTTCAATGAAAGATAACTCAAAGGGGTGCATCATTCCCCGACTGTCAGACCTAATTAAGTAGGTGGGCGTAATTAAAAGAACAATATCTCCAGCTAAAACCCTTACCTGGCAAGGAATACGGTTTTCGAGGTTATGCGTTTATTTTTGCCCACCTACTTACAGGAGCCAAAAGCTATGACAACATCCACCCTCGCCGATCGCAAACTTGGCGGACTTTACGCCAACAGCGATGGCAAAGAACTCGCTTTCCCTCTCAAACATACCGACGTACAAGCTAAAATTGCTGGAAATTTGTCGCGCGTCGAAGTCAAACAAATCTTTGAAAACCCTCTGACGCAAACCCTCGAAGCTGTCTACACCTTCCCTTTACCCGACGAAGCAGCGGTAGACGAGATGGAGATTAAAATTGGCGATCGCGTTATCAAAGGCAATATCAAAAAACGCGAAGAAGCACAGCAAATTTACCAACAAGCAAAACAAGAAGGACGGACTGCCGGACTTCTCGAACAGGAACGCGACAATATTTTCACCCAATCTCTGGCAAACATTTTGCCGGGAGAACAAATCGAGGTGACAATTCGCTATACCGATCGCCTCAAATTTGCAGGCGGGAACTACGAATTTATCTTTCCAATGGTTGTCGGGCCGCGTTATATTCCCGGTACGCCTATTGAGTCCAATACGACAGGAGGAAGCGCCCCCAGACCCCTGACCCAAAACCAAGATACCGATATTGTACCCGATGCGTCGCAATTGAACGCACCGATTTTGCCTGAAGGAACGCGATCGCGACACGATATCGATGTTACCGTGGAAATTGACGCAGGCGTTGCCGTTCAAAAAGTAACTTCTCCATCCCATAAATTGCAGATTGAATACTTAGAAGAACCCCCTCCCGTATCCCTTGACAAGGAGAACGGAAGGGAGAACGATTCGAGAAAACAAAACGCTAAAATTATACGAATTAAACTCGGCGGCGGCGATACCATTTCCAACAAAGACTTGATTCTGCGCTATCAAATTGCCGGAAACAATACCCAAACAACTGTCTTAACCCAAACCGACGAACGCGGCAGCCACTTTGCCCTTTATTTTATTCCTGCCACTGAATACAACAGCGACGAAATTATCCCCAAAGATGTCGTCTTCTTAGTGGATACATCCGGCTCCCAACACGGCGAGCCTTTGATAAAATGTCAAGAATTGATGCGACGCTTTATTGAGGGGTTAAATCCCCACGATACCTTTTCAATTCTCGACTTCTCCAACGCCGTTCGACGACTTTCTAAAAAGCCCTTGCCCAATACTACCGAAAATCGTAAAAAAGCCCTCAACTATATTAATAAACTGAGCGCTCGCGGCGGTACGGAAATGTTAAGCGGAATTCGGGCAGCGATTGATTTTCCCGCACCAGACGGACGGGTACGAACAGTTATGTTGCTCACCGATGGTTACATTGGCAACGAAGACCAAATTCTCGCCGAAGTGCAACAAAGTTTACAGCGGGGAAATCGCCTCTACAGCTTTGGTGCGGGAAGCTCAGTTAACCGTTTCCTCCTCAATCGCGTTGCCGAAGTCGGGCGCGGTCTTTCTTACATTATCCGTCACGACGAACCGACAGAAGAAGTAACGGAAAAGTTTTTCCGACAAGTCAACAATCCTGTCTTGACAAACATTGAAATAACCTGGGAAAGTGAAGGGGAAGCGCCGATTTTTTATCCAACAAAAGCGCCCGATTTATTTGCCGAACAGCCGTTGGTTTTATTCGGACGATTTGAATCAAGGGGGGAGCTGAGGGGGATCCGCGTCAGCGGCACTGCGGCGGGCGGTAAGGGCTATGAAAAGACCTTTGACCTCAAATTTGACCCGAACGCGGGCAATCCGGCTGTAGCGCAACTGTGGGGACGGCAGCGCATTAAGGCACTGACGAACGAGATGTTTGCCTACGAAACAAAGGCGGGAGTGGAAGCGGTGACGGAAACGGCGCTAACGTATCAGTTGTTGTCGAAATACACGGCTTTTGTGGCTGTTAGCGAGGAAGTGCGCGTCAACCCGGAAGGAGAAAAGGTTTCGGTGCAAGTACCGGTGGAAATGCCCGAGGGGGTAAGTCACGAGGGGATTTTCGGCGCAGTTGAGGAGGAACGCGCGCGCGGGATTTCGATGTCAATGGCGACGCAAGCTCAACCCATGTATCGCGCAACTGTTCGGGGTGCCTCTCCTTCCCTCCCTCGCAAGCGCCGTAGCACCTCTTCTGAATATTACCGCGAACGCGGCGGCGGTTCTTTCGATATCGATGCAATGGCTATGGGGGATATGGGCGATGCACCAGCCGCACCCGCTGGGGAAGCCGTTTTTGGGGGTTTGGGAGAAGATTTGGAACTTGCGCAGTCTGTTACAGTAACGAGTGCGACGGGTTTGGATGAGAATGCGATCGCCTCTCTCAACCAACACCTACAACAACTGACTCCCCCGGCGGGATTGAGCGGGACTCTCGTGTTGGAACTGAGTGCAAATATAAAAGGTCGCATAACGCGCATTTTACTCGATGAAGTAGCTTCGACGTTGAAAGATGCGACGCTGTTGGGTTTGATTCGGCGCGCGATCGCGAGTTGGAAAGTTCCCTCGTTGGATCGGCAGTCGATAACGCTGACGTTACAGGTTGAATCGTAATTTGCCGTTGCGAAGTAGGCGCGGCATTGATTCAATTTTGGGTTTGATTGGAATATCTTGACTCAACGCCGTGCCACTGCTAATGTAAAATCATTATAAATAGTACTGCAGTACTATTTATAAATGACAAGATAAAGCCAATTTTTCTGCAACGGTTTGACCTCTATACTTAATCGCAATGATATAGCGGCACCAACAAAAACGTAAATTTGACTAAAATCGGGAGCCTACGCTGCTCTACTCCCCCCGCAGTGTGAAGATTTCGCACTCCAAACGCGCGAAGCACTAACGCTTTGTAATAAAATTAGGTCGCCTAGCCTCGTACAATTAAATGTTAAGAGTCTAAATACATTTAACGATTTAAGGAGTAAAAGCTATGCCAGAGGCAGTTGGCGCGCTGGAAACCAAGGGCTTCCCTGGCGTTCTCGCCGCAGCAGATGCAATGGTCAAAGCGGGTCGCGTTACGCTAGTGGGTTATATTCGGGTGGGAAGCGCTCGCTTCACCGTGAACATTCGGGGCGATGTCTCTGAGGTAAAGGCGGCGATGGATGCGGGCATTGCTGCGGTGGAAAATGCTTACGGCGGCGTTCTCGAATCTTGGGTAATTATCCCTAGACCTCACGAAAATGTTGTCGCCGTGTTGCCTATCGACTTTAATGAAAAGGTAGAAGGTTTCCGCGATTCTGTGGAAAGACCAAGGGTTTTCGGCCCGTCTAACGGCGGCATCCGCTAAAATTCTCTTGGATAAGGACCGGGTTTTGCGCTCTCGCCTTCACAAAATCCGGCAACTTCTCTCTGTTCTATTGAAATTTTCACAATTACGACTTATGAGCCTATTTGACAAAATTCTCGGCGCGATCGACGATCCTAACAAACAAGCTAATCCCAATCAGTTGGCTGGCATTCTCAGCACGGTACAGCAACTCAGCAGTTCTACGGGAACCAATCCCGATGCGATGCAATCGGCTGTGGGGATTGTAGGAAAATACGTCCGTTCTAGTTTACAACAAAAGCGAGCGACCGAAGGCGAACAGCAAGTCCAATCCATTGTTAACCGCTTCAGCGGCACTCAACCTAGCAATCAAGCGGTTAATCTCCTATTTGGCGCGCCTCAAGTTCAGTCGATGATCCGAGAAATTGAGACTCGCACGGGTTTAGGTGCGGGAACCATTCAGTCGCTTCTGCCGATGATTGTTCCTTTGGTTTTGAATTTTTTGCAAACGGGAAGCAATACTCAAAATCCTCAAAGTTCGGCAAACCCGGTTCTTTCTGGTTTCCTCGACAGCGATGGCGATGGCGATGTGGATATGATGGATGCAATGCGCATGGCTTCTCGCTATCTTAATAAGTAGTTTGTAATTTGTAGGGTGGGCAAGGACAAATATCTTGCGCTTTCACGAATCGGAAAAATTCCTTGCCCACCATTATTACGGGATAAGACGGACAGGTTTGTCGGATGGACATTCACCTTGAACTCAAGTTCAAGGCTAAAAGCTCAAACCCGTTTCAACGGGTTAGCTCGTACTAAAAGCTAAATTTGTAGGGTGGGCAAGGACAAATATCTCGAGCTTTCACGAATCGGAAAAATTCCTTGCCCACCATTGTTACGGGATAAGACGGACAGGTTTGTCGAATGTACATTCACCTTGAACTCAAAAACGAGTTAAATTCAGACTAAAAGCGTCCGGTTTGTTGGGCGAGCTAAGGACAAATATCTTGAGCTTTCATACCATAAAAAAGTTTCTTTGTCTACTGTTACATTCAGGCGATCGCGAAAATCTTGACTGAGTAGCGCAAAATTATTTAAAAACAACGAGAATTCCCTTAAATCTTAATAATTCTTAAACTGATTTTTTTACCTCTCGGACTGCTAGTGTCATCGGGCAGATATTAAAATAGACGATGGAACGATGGGCGCGTCTAGGACAGAGCCAACGATAGGCGCGCGATCGCGCGTTTGAGCTGCCCCTATCTTTGAGATAAGCGAGACTTAGAACTCAAATCACAAATCGCTCTCAATTTACCCTTTTCTTTAGCGATCGAATCGAGATATTATTAAATTCAATCATTAAAAATTTAAAATCAAAAATTCGATTTTCAAGGAAAAATTGTCCCTATGACCTATTCTTTTAGCCAGACCGTCTGGCTAGTTCCCTGTTATGCCATTTTAGGCGCACTTTTATCCCTACCGTGGTCGCCGGGAATCATTCGACGAACGGGACCGAGACCGGCGGGTTACATCAACGCGATCGCGAGTTTTCTCGGTTTAGTCCACAGCAGTCTCGCTTTGAGCGAAATTTGGCACAAACCGGCTCAATACGAATCCTTTCATTGGCTAAAGGCAGCCAATCTCGATATTACCCTCGACCTGGAAATCTCCTCTGTCACCGTCGGGGCGCTGATCCTAGTCATGGCATTGAACTTTACGGCGATGATTTACGCCATCGGTTACATGGAAATGGACTGGGGTTGGGCGCGCTTTTACTCCCTTCTCGCTTTATTTGAAGCGGGGATGGGAACGTTGGTGCTGTGCAACTCCCTATTCTTCAGCTATGTGGTGCTGGAAATCCTCACCTTGGGAACCTATCTCTTAATTGGTCTGTGGTTCAACCAATCGCTGGTGGTGACGGGGGCGAGGGATGCTTTCCTCACCAAACGGGTAGGAGATTTATTCTTATTAATGGGAGTCGTCGCCCTGTTGCCCTTGGCGGGAACTTGGAATTATCAAGAGTTGGGCGAGTGGGCGAGAACTGCAACAGTAAATCCCACAGTCTTAACCTTAATCACCCTCGCTTTAATTGCCGGACCATTGGGTAAATGCGCTCAATTTCCCCTGCACTTGTGGTTAGACGAGGCGATGGAAGGACCGATGCCGGCGACGATTTTGCGCAATACCGTGGTGGTATCTACGGGGGCGTGGGTATTGATTAAACTGCAACCCGTGTTCGCCATTTCTCCCGTGGCGCTGACGGCGATGACGTGGATTGGTTCGGCAACGGCAGTAGGGGCAGCGGCGATCGCCATCGCCCAAATTGATGTTAAGCGATCGCTGTCCTACTCGGTCAGCGCCTACATGGGTCTCGTTTTCATCGCCGTGGGGACGCAACAGGATAAGACAGCCCTCATCTTACTGTTAACCTACGCGATCGCGATGGCAACGTTGGTGATGAGTGTCGGCGGCATCGTTTGGAACAATATTACCCAAGATTTAACCCAATATGGCGGTTTATGGTCTCGCCGTCCCATTTCCGGTCTCTGCTTCCTCGCAGGTGCAGCCTCCCTCGTCGCCTTTCCCCCCTTGGGCTGTTTTTGGACGCTATCGAAGATGGCTAATACTCTATGGAATACAGGTCATCCGGCATTAGTTGGGGTAATGGTTGTAGCAAATAGCTTAACCGCTTTCAGTGTTTTCCGAGATTTTTGTCTGATTTTTGGCGGCAAACCCACTCCCATGACTCAGCGTTCTCCCGAAGCCCTGTGGCCGCTGGTGTTGCCCATGACGGTGGGTGCGGGAATAGCCTTGCATTTGCCGTTGATTTTGATTCAACTGAACTTATTGCCCGCCTGGGAGAACATTGCCACTCCGGTAACGGCTGTATTAGTGGCAGCGGCGATCGCGGGAGCAAGTGCTGCGGCGTACATTTATTTAGGGAACGCGATCGCCAAACCCGTTCGACTTCCCCTCAAAGGCGTACAAGACTTTTTCGCCTACGACTTCTACACCGCCCAACTCTACCGCCTAACCATCGTTTTCGCCGTCGGTGTCGTCTCCAGTATTATCTATTGGGTTGACCGTTTCATCGTCGATGGCATCGTCAACCTTATCGGTTTAGCCACAACCTTCAGCGGTCAAACCCTAAGATACAACGTTTCGGGACAAACCCAATTTTACGTCCTCTCAATCCTTCTGGGCATTGGCATTTTTGGGATTACCATCTGTTGGCCATTCTTGTCGGATATTTCGCTCGTTTTCGTGCCATAATTAAGTGATATCCACAACTAGAAAAAGTCGTATTTTAAGTGATGTCACGTAACTTAAGTTTTTCGCGCAGAACAATAATTCAAGCTGGAATAGGTTTCTTGGGAGTGGGAACCTTTGGTGCTGTGGTGGGAGCAAAATCGGCAGCTCCCGCCCGAGCGGCATTCACCCCAAACCTCCTTCTGGCACAAAACCAGATGTCTCCCGACGAAGCCTTAGAAAAATTGCTTGAAGGAAATCGTCGCTTCGTCGAAAATAAACGTCAAAACCCCAATCAAACTCAAGCCCGAATTGCGGAAGTGGCAGAAAGTCAGGCTCCCTTCGCTGTAATATTAGGATGTGCCGATTCCAGGGTTCCCGCCGAAATTGTGTTTGACCAAGGAATTGGAGATTTATTCGTTAGTCGCATTGCGGGAAGCATTGCAACTGACGAAGCCATTGGCAGCCTTGAATACGGAACCCAAGTGTTAGGAGCGAATGTGGTTATGGTTTTGGGACACGAACGGTGCGGCGCGGTAAAAGCGGCGGTAGAAGGGGGACGTTTGCCAGGAAGAATCGGAACAATTATTGATGAAATTCAGGTGGCAGTAGAACGCTCGCAACGGCAAGTCGAAGAAGGGGTAAATAAGTTGGAGAAAGCGGTAAGGGCGAATGTTATTTATCAAGTGGAGCGTTTGAAAAATTCTGAAATTATTGGCTCCCTTATGGATGGGGGAGAATTAATCGTCGTGGGAGGATATTATGATTTAGACTCGGGACTTGTTAGTTTAGTTGAATCCTAAAAGAAAAAATTGAGGAAGGGGCAACTGTCGCTTCTTCTTCGTCGAAATTGGCTGCGACAAAGACTTTAGCTTTTTGATAAAGACCCAAGACATTTAACTTAAAAAGAAACGTGAGATGCTGAGTGTTTTACTTTGGTTGCCCCTCGCGGGCGCGTTAACAATTGCAATTTTGCCGGGGGAATATACAACCCGGAAACTGAGAACGATTACGGCAGCTTTTGCCGTGGCAATTTTCGCGATCGCGGTTTTTTTACTCTCTCAGTTTGACCTGAGCAATCCGGGAATGCAATTTAGCGAATATTTTCCTTGGATCGAACAAATTGGGCTGAGTTATAGTTTAGGAGTTGACGGTTTATCTTTACCCTTACTGGTATTGAGCGCGCTGCTGACGGGAATTGCAATTTACACAAAAGACGAGCAAGAAGTCAAGCGTCCCCGGCTGTATTATGCGTTGGTTCTCCTCATTAATGCGGGAGTCGCCGGGGCATTGATGGCGCAAAATTTACTGCTGTTCGTTCTATTTTACGAGCTAGAATTAATTCCGTTTTACCTGTTAATTGGGATTTGGGGAGGACCCAAGCGCGGCTATGCTTCGATGAAGTTTTTGTTGTATACAGCGGTTTCGGGACTTTTGATTCTCGCTGCCTTCTTAGGACTCGCCTTTTTGAGCCCAACGCCAACTTTTGAGTATACAGCCATTAGCACCCAAGGCTTGGGATTGACAAAGCAGTTAGTTTTACTAAGCCTTTTATTAGTGGGTTTTGGCATTAAAATTCCCCTGGTTCCCCTGCACACTTGGATGCCCGATGCCTATGTGGAATCTTCTCCCGCAACAGCGATTTTACTCGGCGGTATTTTAGCTAAATTGGGAACCTATGGTTTAGTCAGATTTGGGTTAGGATTGTTCCCCGAAACTTGGGCCTTAGTTGCCCCCGGTTTAGCGACCATTGGGACAGTGAGCGTATTGTACGGCGCGCTGGCCGCGATCGCGCAAAAAGACCTCAAGCGCATGGTAGCCTATAGTTCCATTGGACACATGGGCTATATCCTCGTTTCAGCCGCATCGGGAACCGAATTAAGCATTTTGGGTGCCGTCGCCCAAATGGTGAGCCACGGTCTCATTCTTGCCCTATTATTTTATTTAGTGGGCATCGTCGAGCGGAAAGCGGGAACGCGCGACTTAGATGTACTCAACGGTTTGATGAATCCCATTCGCGGTTTACCCCTCGTCAGCGCCCTCTTAATTGCGGCAGGGATGGCGAGTGCTGGAATTCCCGGTTTAGTAGGGTTTGCAGCGGAATTCATGGTTTTTCAAGGCAGTTTTCCCTCTTTTCCCATTCCTACCCTCATTTGCATCATCGCTTCCGGGTTGACGGCGGTATACTTTGTCATTCTGCTGAATCGTACCTGCTTTGGCAAACTCGACAACCAATTTGCCTATTACCCCAAAGTCTTTTTCTCCGAACGAGTCCCCGCTTTATTGTTGACGGCAGTAGTTCTGTTTTTAGGCGTACAACCCAATTGGTTAGTCCGTTGGATAGAACCCTATAGCCGCGCGATCGCGACCGAAATCGTACCGGTAAAACGTCCCAAGGCGCAAATAACAGAGAAAACGTCTCAACCTCCAAGGCTTAAAGTTCCTCAAACGGGACTCTTAAAGCTGCCCAAACCTAACGTTCGCAAATAAATCGTTTTCCTTTCCTTTTGTTTTCAATCTCTTTTAAGTAAAATGGTACAAACTCTCGAACAACCCACGGCTAAAATTCCCCCTTCGCGCCATAAATATGCCGAAGTGATTCATCGCCTCGAAGCAGGCGGTTCCATGCTGCCCGATACGCCGGAAAACTTGATGCAAATCATCGGCATTTATAAAGCCTATGCCGTGCCAATGGATTTTTACTGGCGCGACTTGTTGTACATTGCCGAACGAGTTTTTCTGAATCCGGTTCCCTTTTTTAAATACTTCCTTCCCCAAGAGTATTTAGATTTGCACAACCATTATGCAGGCGAAGATGCCGATTTCCGCGTGTGGCAAAAGGGCGAAGCATCGGCGCATCCCGAACTGTTGGAGTTTATGGAAAAAGGGGAACTGAATAAGAATTTTCCCAAACTGTTCCATCACCTTTGGCACGATCGCGTTAATATGGAGTTTGCCGAAGCGTGTATGGCAGCGATGTTGTGGCACCAAGGCATGGGTGGACGGTTTAACGATTACCTAGAAACCGAGGAGTATATTGGCAATTGCGATCGCGCCATTAAAGCCTATTTCAAAGGCAATCCTTTAATGTTAGGACTGTACAAATTGTTTCCCACAATGTTTTACGAACAAGTGCGTAAACTTTCCTATTATGCCAACTTGGGTTTATTTTGGGAAGTGATGGCTCCGGTATTTTTTGAAATGAGCGATTTGTACGATGCAGGGAAGTTTAAATCAGTTCCCGATGCAATGGATTTCTTAGTCAACGGAATTTTTATTGCCGCCGGTCGTCCCATTTACCATCACGTTTATATTGGCGACGAATGTTACGAAATTATCCCTAAATCTAAGGGGTTTATGTGGTTGTACGAAGCAGCATTGCCCTATGTCGAAGCGGTCTTTTATCGCACCGCCCCTTTCCGAGGAACGAAATCTTATAACGCCCAAGCCCAACAAGTTCCCGACGAACAAAAAGATTTCCACTACGGAATTTTATATGCCGATGTTTTTCCGGTGGGAACGGCAGGAATTCCTCCGACGTTGTTAATGCAAGATATGTATCATTTCTTGCCGCCTTATTTGTTGGAATATTACAAAAAACACTGTCGGGGAGAGGGAGATATGCTCATTCAATTGGGGATTACCTTTCAGCGATCGATGTATAATGTGACCTCGGCGGTAATTCAAGCATTGCGCGTAGCGTTGTTGTATCCTTTAGACGATCCCAACCCCAAACATTTAATGGCAAATCGCCAATTTTTTGAGGCACAAATGGATCGATTTATACGGCCGGAGGCGCGGTTGGACGATATTCAAAGTCAAGGGTATCGGTAAGTTGCTCTCCACTAAGCATCGAAGAGATTGTACAATTGAAGGAATCTCTAAATAGATTGTCTCTACCCAACGTGGTACAACTTCATCTTTGTGCCGCGTTCGGCACTTTCAACTGGCATATCGAATTGACGACAGCTCGGAAAAATGATAGCATTTAATTAGAATCTTAATAAGGTGTCTAATTAGAGTCGATTCGATGATTAACCTTCAAGATATTCACTCCCTCACCGATTTTAAGCGCAACGCTAGTCGTTACATTGAGCGCATCCAAGAGACAAAAGCCGCGATGGTGCTGACGATCAACGGCGAAGCAGCGGCAGTCATCCACGATGCTCAGAGCTTCCAGCATTTGCTCGATCGCCTCAAGGAACTGGAAGAAGAACTGCGGTTGCTGAAGCGAGAGGCACTGCGGGCGGAAATCTGTAAAGGAGTAGAGAGTGGAGAAGCCACTCCCTTGGATATTGAAGAGGTCATCCGTCGAGGCAAAATGAGGTCTTCCCAAAAGCAAAACACAGAGCAAGGTGCATGAGCGAGATTTTCAAGCGTCCCCTTGCCGAGGCGGATTTAGATGCAATTTGGGACTATATCGAAGAACGGAGCGGTCAAGACCAGGCAGCTTCCTTCCTGCGGAAGCTTTATTCTAAGCTAGAAACCCTCGCTCGAAACCCGTATATCGGGCGCAGCCGGGATGAGTTTATACCCGAACTGCGAAGTTTTCCATTTAGGGACTATTTGATTTTCTATTTTCCCCTGACCAACGGAATTGAGGTGGTGCGCGTCCTGTATGGGAGACGGGATATAGAGCGCATCTTTGAAGAGGAGGAGGAAGCAGAGGAAATATAGTAGTTCTCGCGCGCGAGTTCCATTTTATTGCTCGGACTATTCTGACAAATGCCGTGCCGCTACCCAGCGCTGATTACGGTACCGATCGCGTACCCTTTCAAACCGCGATCGCCAAATGCAGCAATGGCTTCGTCGGCGCGATCGCGTTCCACCACCACCGCAAACCCAATTCCCATATTAAACGTCTCGAACATTGCCGTTTCGCTGACGTTTCCCCGTTGCGCCAACCAGCGAAAAACGGGCGGAATCTCCCAACTTTTGGGATAAAGTTGTACCGATTGACCCTTATTTAAACAGCGCGGCAGGTTTTCCGGCAATCCGCCGCCGGTAATGTGGGCCATTCCGCGAATCATGTCGGGACAAACTCGCAACAATTCGAGAACTGGTATAACATAAATCTGCGTCGGTGTCAAGAGTTCCTCGCCCAAACTTTTCCCTCCCAACTCGTCAGGGGTTGCACTCCAGTCCAAACCGCTCTCTTCAACAATCTTGCGCGCCAAACTAAACCCATTGCTGTGCAACCCGCCACTCGCCAACCCCACAATAACATCCCCCACTTCCACCCGCGAACCGTCGAGCAAATGGCGCTTTTCCACAATCCCCACGCAAAACCCCGCCAAATCGTACTCCCCTCCCGGATAAAACCCCGGCATTTCCGC
>JAXHVQ010000144.1:0-15577 GCA_034189065.1 Cyanobacteriota bacterium | reverse complement strand
ATTTTCTTCTTCTCTACGCTCAGTAACAATAAACTTCCCGTTATCGCTGAAACTGGCATCATTAAATGTTTCCTGAGAAAGCAAACGTTGAATTTGTTTGCCTTCTACACTCCAGAGTTGAACTGTTTGATTTTCTTCTTCTCTACGCTCAGTAACAATAAACTTCCCGTTATCGCTGAAACTGGCATCATTAAATGTTTCCTGAGAAAGCAAACGTTGAATTTGTTTGCCTTCTACACTCCAGAGTTGAGCTGTTTGATTTTCTTCTTCTCTACGATAAGTAACAATAAACTTCCCGTTATCGCTGAAACTGGCATCATTAAATGTTTCCTGAGAAAGCAAAGGTTTAATTGGTTTGCCCTCTACACTCCAGAGTTGAGCTGTTTGATTTTCTTCTTCTCCGCTGTAGGTAGTAACAACCAACTTACTATCGGTAGGACTAAGCTTGACTATCTTAAACTCGGCATCCTTGCCTTTCAGAATTCTGCGATCTCTACTATCAATATCCCAGAATTTGACGATGTTATCAGCACTCACAGTAGCGATGGTTTTATCTTCCGCATTGAAATTAACCTGTTCGACTTCAGCACCAGCGTCTATGATTTGAGCCTCCTCACCATCTTGCGTCCACAATTTTACAAAATTATCATTGGTAGTCGCAATCCAATTACCATCATTACTAAAACTGACATCCTTAAAAGTCTCATTAATTAAGGGTTTGAGTTTCTGACCCTCAATTTTCCGGAGTGTAACTGTCGGCTCTCTCTCGTTCCGGCGATGAGTGACAATCAGCTCGCCATTAGGACTGAAGTCTATCCAACTGAACTTTTCAATAGGGTCAAAGGACTGAATTAGTTTTCCCTGACTATCCCAGAGTTTGACAATTCGCTTGTCTCCTTCTCTCCTAACCGTGGCAATTTTGTCGCCGTCTTCGCTGAAAGTGGCAGCATGATTAATCCTTTCGTCGCGAAGCAGACGTGTGGGTTGCTTATCCTCACTCTCAATTTTCCAGAGTTTGACAGTTCGATTGTTCCCTTCTCTCCTAACCGTGGCAATTTTATTGCTGTCTTTGCTGAAATCAACCTCGCTAATATTCTCATCAGCGAGTAAGGGTTTGAGTTTCTGACCCTCAATTTTCCAGAGTTTAGCTGTCCACTTGCCTTCTTCCCAGCTCTCAGTAACAATCAGCTTACCATTGGGACTGATATCTATATAATCAAACTTTTCAATAAGATTAAAGGACTGAAGAATGAATTTCCCTTGACCATTCCAAAGCTTGATCGTTCGTTTTTCCCCTTCTCCACTCACTGTAGCGATTTTCTTGCCGTCTTCGCTGAAAATGACATCATTAAACGTCTCATTATTCAGAGGTTTAAGTTGCTTAGCCTCACTCTCAATTTTCCAGAGTTTAGCTGTCTGCTTGTCTTCTTCCCAGCTAAAAGTAACAATCAGCTCGCCATTGGGACTGATATCTATATAATCAAACTTTTCAATAAGATTAAAGGACTGAATGAATTTCCCTTGACCATTCCAAAGTTTGATCGTTCGTTTTTCTCCTTCTCCACTCACTGTAGCGATTTCCTTACCGTCTTGGGTAAAATAAATATCTGTTATCTTTTCTTCACGAGCAAGGGGTTGGGGTGTTTTTTCTTTTCCCTGAAAATCCCACAGTCTCACTTTACCGTCCTCAGCAATAGTAGCAATTGTCTGCTTGTCTGGACTCACTTCAACTGATTTTTGCGCTTCAATGCGATTCAACTCTTTAACGTCAAAAAGTGCCCTCCACAAGGCTTTCTCAACTTCACTCTCTACTGTTTCATATTTGTCTTTATTCCCGAATCGATCGAATAAGTCATCAGATTTCTCTTCCAGGGAAGCGCCAGCCCTAATCCCTTCAATCAAAGCATCAAATTCCTGCTTTGAATCGTTGAGAGTTTTTGAGTATCGGGTTAAAGCTTTAACTTGACTAATCAAATTTTCTTCTGCTTGTTTTTTCTGATGCAAAGCCCACCCACCAGTGCCAAGAGCTATGACAAAGCCTGCACTCATCAAGCCTAGCAATGACCTTAAAATGATAACTCGGCGCTTTTGCTGTTTAATTCCCGCTTCAATTACTTCTCGACTTTGACAAATATACTCCTGCTGTAAAGGGGTAAATGCGGGTTTTTTCTTATTTTGCTCGGCTTCAAGCAACCAATTTTCGGCAACGGCAAACTCGCTCCCTCGCAACAATAAATCATCACTCTTCCCTTTCTCTTGCCACTCAATTGCCCTCTGCGACCATTTAGTATGACTGCGTAAGTGTTCCCTGTCCGTATCCAAAGTCCTCACCAATTGTCTGAAATTAGCCTGAAAATCTTGTTCGTTACGATTAAAATCGATCCACTGCACCTTCGCCAACTCTGAATGCAGTTCTTCAGGATTCACTTTCCGATATAGCACTGTCACAAAGCGCTTATTCAACCTCGCTGCATACTCTACCTCATCCTTACAATAGGGAGAATTTATCGAACGAGGTGACAGAACAAACAAAAAGTTATCGCACGCCTGAATTCCTCGATAAATCTCCCGCTTAAAATCCATCCCCGAAGCGATACTTTCCTGGTCAAACCAGGTTGTCTTTCCCTGCAGTTGCAGCTCCTCATTCAGCTTTCGAGCCAAATCTGAATCGGCGCGGGAATAGGAAATAAATACATCCAAGGATGTTACTGGCGGTTGTCGCAAACTGGCAACGATAAACTCTTCAATTAAAGCTGTAGGCTGATGCTGAGTTCTCTTATTTGCTGTTTTCAACCACGCTTCAGCACTGCGCAGGTTGTACCCCCGCAGCAAAATACTGGGATTATCATGCTGATGCTTCCACTTCAGCGCTTTGGTTAGCAAAATCTTATGCTCGTTGTAATAGGCTGCATCGCGATTCAGGATTCCCAACAATTGACTTTCATCTAAGTGGTAATCTTCCTCTTTTACATTGTCGGTGAGGTCAATGTAATGCAAAGCTTGCAACTCATTCGGGATGAGTTCAGAAGGGGTCTCCCGCACCAATATCGGGATGATTCGCTTGTTCAGGGATAAGGCGTAATCTAACTCTCGCTGGGTAAAATAGGACTTTACTGAGTCGGGAGAGAGCAAATAAACTACATTATCTGCCTGTTCAATTCCCCGCTTAATTGCCTCTTCAAACGCTTCCCCGGTTTGAATATCTGTCGTATTTGTCCAAACGGTAAAACTTTCTCGCCTTAAACTGTTGCGAATTTTCTCCATTGTCTCCCGATCTTCATCGGCGTAGGACAGGAAGACCTGCGTCATCAAGTTATTGGCATTCTTGATACTTTCGGTGATATACTCGCAATGCAGGTTGCTAGGACAACAGGGAGCTTGTTCGTTTTCAAAGCGAGTTTTTAACCAATTTCGAGCCTGTTGTTTCTCATCAGCAACTAACAGACAGCTATGAGACTTCTGATGTCTTTCCCACGTCAACGCTTTGGCTAAAAGTCGAGTATGCTGTTCGACATAATCGGCGTGATGACCCAAGAGTTCAATTAAACTCGCTAAAGACTGCTCAAAATCGTCAATTCCCTCTCGAAAATACACCCAGTTAATTTTACGCACGAGCGAGTGCATATTCTGGAAATGATCGTGTTGCCCTTTCTGCTGATACTCTGTCCACTGCTCGTCGGTTCCCTTTGGGTTTCTTTGTTGCCAAGTTTCCCGACTAATTCGCTCGACGTGCAATAAGGGAATGATGCGCTTATTGTACTTAATCGCTAGGTCAATTTCTTTGAGGCAGTATGCTGAATTTACCGAGTGGGGTGCGATGATAAAGAGAAAATTATGCGCTCTCTCTATTCCATCATCAATTTGATTCTGAAAATCGACTGCTAGAGGAATATCATTAAAATCAAACCAAACTTTGAATCCTCGTTCGTGTAAACGAGTCTGAAGCTTTGCCGCAAACGCTTTACTATCCGCTCGTCCGTAGGAGATGAAAGCATCAAAAAGTGGTATCATTTTAAAATAGCTGCCCGATGTGGATAAACTAAGATGACGAAGAAGATTTACCCTGGGGAGAGCGATATCAAACTCGCGATCGCGCTCTGCTTGTCTATTAATATATCAGAACCGTCACTCAACGTTCAAATTCCCGCTCCTCGGCGGACATCAGTTAAATTATTCTAACAATTCCAAATTGTAACCCCAATCCTCCTTGACAAATATTCGTAGTTGTCCCCAGCTCCAGAATCTAGACTTAGACTAGAGTTTTGCTTAGGAGAATTTGAACAATGGCGAACCATCAATCTCATGTTTGGCTGAGACCGAAAGACATTGCGATCGCCTACGCGCTACTGCGAATCGCGGTCGGTGTAAACTATTTCAATCACGGATGGACTCGCATCGGCAATATTCCCAGATTTGTGGATGCGATGGTACAAACAATGCAAGAGTCCTGGATTCCCGAAGCCTTAGTTCGCCTCAACGCCGCTTTAGTACCACCAGTCGAATTAGTCGTAGGTTTACTCATCGCGATCGGTCTATTGACGCGCGGTGCTTTGATTGCCTGTTTCGTCCTGATGATCGTGCTGATGTATGGCGTGACGATTATCCAAAATTGGGATGCTGCCGGGAGTCAGTTAATTTACAACATCACTCTATTTATTTTGTTGGCTGGGTTGGGCTTTAACACCATTTCGATCGACCATTGGTTGAATCGCAAGCGGCAATGAGAAGCGATTCCCTTGGGGAAAGAAAAAGGAGAACCTGAAGAACCGACGTATTTCGAGCGCAACGTACAATAATAGTGCAGCAAACACGCTTTGATTCCATCTTCGCCCTCAAAGGCGCGAATCCTCCAATCCGACCGAGCTATTCCTTATGCCCCATCCCCTCTACGTCGCCTTCATCTGGCACCAACACCAACCCCTTTACAAAAGCCGCGAAAACCCCGCCTATCCCGGCAAACAGTATCGTCTGCCTTGGGTGCGACTCCACGCAACCAAAGATTACCTCGACTTAGTTCTCCTGCTGGAACGCTATCCCAAGCTACATCAAACGGTCAATCTCGTTCCCTCCCTAATATTGCAACTCGAAGACTATGCGGCGGGTGTCGCGATGGATCCCTATCTCGCCGTTACCTTGACTCCTGAAGACTTGTTAAGCGTCGGACAAAAGCAATTTATTATTCAATACTTTTTCGATTGCAATCATCATACAATGATTGACCCTCATCCCCGCTACGCGCAACTGTACGACCAGCGGCAGGAAAACGGGTATCAATGGTGTTTAGAGAACTGGAAAGCCAACGATTACAGCGACTTACTCGCTTGGCACAACCTAGTTTGGATCGATCCAATTTTTTGGGACGATCCCGACATGGCGATGTGGTTGAAGCGCGGGAAAGATTTTAGTTTAAGCGATCGCCAGCGCATCTACAGCAAGCAACGAGATATTATCGGTCGGATCGTTCCCCAGCACCGAAAAATGCAGGATAGCGGTCAAATCGAAGTCATGACTACGCCTTATACCCATCCCATTCTCCCCCTTCTCGCCGATACCCATTGCGGGCGCGTCGCCGTTCCAGACATGACCTTACCCCAAGAGCGCTTCGAGTATCCCCAGGATATTCCCCGACATTTACGCAAAGCACGAGAGATGTACAAAGACCGTTTCGGGCGATCGCCGCGCGGATTGTGGCCGTCGGAACAGTCGGTCAGTCCCGATATTCTACCTTATATTGCCGAGCAAGAATTTCAATGGATTTGTTCCGACGAAGCTGTTTTGGGACGAACCCTCAGCCACTTTTTCCATCGCGACGAAGTGGGAAATGTGACCGAACCGGAATTACTGTATCGTCCCTATCGTTTGGAAACGCCTCAAGGAGACCTCGCGATCGCCTTTCGCGACCATCGTCTCTCGGACCTTATCGGGTTTACTTATGGCGCGATGGACTCCCGACGCGCTGCTAGCGATTTGGTGGGACACCTGGAAGCGATTTCCCGTTCCCTCAAACAGCGACAAAATGGCGGAACAGCTTTGGAAAAGCCTTGGTTGGCGACCATTGCTCTTGATGGCGAAAACTGTTGGGAATATTATCAAAAAGACGGTTTGCCGTTTTTGGAATCCCTTTATCAAAATTTGAGCGATCGCCAAGAAATCGAACTGGTAACGGTTTCAGAATTTCTCGATCGCTTCGGTGCCACTGAAACCCTGCCTGCCAACCAGTTGCACAGCGGCTCTTGGGTGGATGGTAGTTTTACAACCTGGATTGGCGATCCGGCGAAGAATCGCGCTTGGGACCTATTAACTGCCGCGCGTCGCGTTCTCGCACAACACCCGGAAGCGACGGAAGAAGCCAATGCCGAGGCGTGGGAGGCGCTTTATGCTGCCGAAGGCTCCGATTGGTTTTGGTGGTTTGGCGAGGGACACACCTCCAACCACGACGACCTTTTCGACCAGTTGTTTCGAGAACATCTGCGCGCGCTATACGTTGCTCTTAACGAACCCATTCCCGCCGAACTCGAATGCGAAGTGGAAAGACACCAAGAACAACGCGATCGCCGTCCGCAAAGTTTTATCCATCCCTACATCAACGGGTTCGGGGACGAACAAGACTGGGATAAAGCCGGACGCATTGAGGTCGGCGGCGCGCGGGGGACGATGCACCGCAGTAGCGATGTCCAGCGCTTGTTTTATGGGTTAGACCACCTCAATTTTTATTTACGTCTCGACTTCAAAGGGGGAGTTGTTCCGGGTCATGGTTTGCCGCCTGAATTGCACTTGTTTTGGTACTATCGCGATATCCCCAGAAGCAACAGTCCGATTGTTTTGGCTGAGGTTCCCGATGTTGCGCCCGTGAATTATCGCTTTCGCCACCATTTGGGAATGAATTTGCAGGCTGGGTCGATTTGGTTTGAAGAAGCGGGAGGGAACAGCCAATGGCATCCTAAAGTCAGTCGGGCATCAATGGCTTTTAATCAATGTCTCGAACTCGCCGTTCCTTGGGCAGATTTGCATATCGAGCCTGATTATACTGTGCAATTGCTGGCGGTTTTAGCTGAAAATGGCAAGTTTCACAGTTATTTGCCCGACAACGAGCTGGTGACTTTCCAAACGCCTTAGTTGCTATCAGCACTAGGTTTTGGGTTTTAGAACCAATGACCTGTACGGGCGGGGTTACCCCGCCCCTACCAATAACCAATGACCAGCGATCGATTCCTCAAAACCGGTTCGGGTTGGCGGTTGGGATGGAACCCCCAAGCGCCAGTTTATCGAGGCTTGGTGGGAGGCAAGGATTGGGCCTTCGAGCTCACTGAGGCGGAATTGGGCGAGTTTTGCCGCTTGCTCGACCAGCTAACCGCTACGATGGCGCACATGGCCGAAGAATTGATGGATGAGGAGAGAATTGCTTGTGAAGTGGAGAGCGATTTACTCTGGCTGGAGGCAGAAGGCTATCCTCATGCTTATGAGGTGCGCTTAATTTTAAATTCGGGTCGCCAATGCGAGGGAAATTGGTCTGCTGCTGCCGTTTCTCCGTTGGCGATGGCAGCGAAGAGCTTAAAAGTTTTTTGAGGGGTTGTGAATTTTGTATTTGATGTGCTATATTAGCGATTCGTGTCGGGGCGTAGCGCAGCTTGGTAGCGCACTACTTTGGGGTAGTAGGGGTCGTGGGTTCAAATCCCGCCGCTCCGATTGACACAAGAAACAGAGGGGATGAGCTTTTCAAGCCTCTCTCAACAACTAAATGGGTTATTTGAAATAACTCGGTTGTGCTAGAAATGCGCTCTCGCAGGTTGGGAGAGTTGGCTTGAAACGGCGATTTAGTGGGCGATCCCATGCGAAGTAGGAACCCCAATTCTTAACAATTAATCATTAATAATCGATCGCCGTGAGTTGTCCGGGCGCGATTGTAGATTTTCCTCGATCGTCTAAATCCTCTTCTTTTGAGGACACGGATATTGAGGGAATCTCTCTGGCAGTGAGTTGTCCGTAAGGAGAGGTAATTATTCATTGTTCATTATTCATTATTCATTGTGAGGCAGGACGGATATTCGATCCGGAAAGGAACCGTTGGGCTAGACGGAAAAAACGCGATCGCGGAAATAATCCCGATACAACTCAAAACGCGGGGCGACGCGATCGCCTTGCAAATGAACCAAACCCATGCTATGCAGTTTAAAGGCAAAGACCGATTGCAGCTCAACCGGACCCTTTGACGCGATCGTCGCGCTAAATGCCTCGGCCAACTCCGGATACTTTTGCAATTTCCACAAATGCCACCGCAAGTGATCCCCATAAATCCCCGCTTCCGTTGCTGCCGTCTCTACCAACTCCGCTAGGGTCAACTCCTGCCCTGCGATATGGTAGAGGGCGAGGCGAACCAAGTAAGGATGTCCGCCGACAACGCGCATTAAGGTGTCCACATCGCGATCGCGCCAACTCAACCCGTGACGCTGGGCGAGCTCCCCCACTTGAGCGCGGGTAAACTCGGACAATTCCACCGGCAACCCGACATTAAACGGCGATTGATTGATATCCATCGGAATATAAACTTCCGTCGAATGCACCACCACCAACCGCAATCTCTCCCAAAGTTCGCTGTCGCTGTCTCCCCGTCCCGCGTCCTCGTACCAAGCGCGCAGCAAGCTAAAAAAGTCGTCGGCGATGGTGGGATAATCGAAGACGCGATCGACTTCATCCAATCCCAACACCAAAGGCGCATCCCCTTCGAGCAACAAACAATCTTCAAAGAAAATTGTGCAATTGTCTTTGCTGCCGTAAGTCTCCGTCCAATACTCGTCGAGACGCTCGCGCAGGCGCAGTTTGCGCGATATTTTAGCACAAAACCAGCGCAACAACTCATTTAAATTGGCAAAAACCACGCGATCGGCGTGTTGAAAGCTCAAAGGAACCGTGCGATACCCCATGTCTCGAGCGCGGTCGAGAATGCGCGCCATTAGGGAAGTTTTGCCCATTTGTCGGGGTGCTTTGAGGCGAATGAGCGCCCCGGGCTGCGCGATCGCGCTATAACATTGCTGTTCGTAGGGAACGCGCTCGATGTAAAAAGCAGAGGAGAGCCGAACTTGACCTTTAGGAAGTTCCGGCTCGGCGACAGGAGAGGGGAGTTCGATTGGGGATTCTGAATGAGGCGCGAGTTCCGTCTGGGTTGGCTCCTCGAGGGCAACAACAGAGGAACCGGTTGCCGCAGCTAAGGGTTCCGGGTTGCCAACCGTCTCAATAATCGCCGCAACCAGCCCGGGAGTGTCCGAGGACGAGTGCCACTGATACAACCGAATGCCCGAAAGAGAGTTGCGCAAATCGGGGTTGAGGAGTTCGGCAGGACAGTTCATACAAACTGGGACGAGGGTGGGTTTGCGATCGAGGCGCGAGTTTTGAACTTCTCCGATGTGGCGCAACTCTTCAATGGCAATTTCGCTGACGGCGACTTCCGCCGAAATGAGAAAGACGAGAGTATCGCAGTTGGGAGAAGCAGCATCAATTTGATGTAAAGTCGTCGCCCTCGAAACCGGATATCCCGCCGTTGCGATCGCCGTTTCCAAAGATTGGGCTAAAGCGCGAGCGTCTTTGCGATTGGGGTGGCGAAGGAGAAAGCGGCGCGGCTGAGCTTCAACCCCTTCGCGTTCTGGCTCGTTGAGCAAATTGTTTTGTTTTCTAGCTCGTTCTAGAGCGCCGTGTATCTTCTTTTTAGTAACTTTTTCCCCCAACACTTCAGAAAACTTCTGCCACAACTTATACCCAACATATTTTTCGACATACGAAGGATTGAGCGGATAAATTTCCTCATAGGTTTTCCCCTGCCAAGACCCGATAAACACCTCTCGCTCTAAATCGTTGAGATGTTGGCCTAATTTAGCGAAAACAAGGGCATCTGCCAATTCTAGCGCCTCGTCTGCTTCCATCTCGCTACCCAACTTTGACATACTCCCCAACAATCATTAACAGTTTATAAGAGTGACGTGGTTTCAATTGTTAAAGCCCTAACTTCCTTCTTTCTCAATTGTTCAAGCCTCTATGTTATTATACACGCGGTTTTGCAGTAAGAATGCTCTAAGAAACTGTCTTGATAGTCGCTATGTAAAATTAATTTTGGCGAAGTACTTAACAAGAAGAAACCATCGCAGACCCTAAGTCGCCAACCGCGATCGCTCATTGCCCGCCACCAAACAGCGCTCGAGGGTAGCGACGACCGATTGTCCCAAAGCATTCAGCTCGTAGCCGCCTTCTAATCCCAAGACGATGCGATGGGTCACTTGTAAAATATAATCGGTTAAAACGCCATAATCTGGGGGCTGCAACGCAATACCAGCTAGGGGATCCGCGTAATTGGCATCGTATCCAGCGCTGACAATTGCTAAATCGGGTCGAAAATTTTTGAGGAAAGGAATAACCTGTTGCTCGAAAGCGAGTTGGTATTGAGCTAAGGTGCTGCCGGGACATAGGGGAATATTGAGGACATTATCGTGCGCGCCCCGTTCCTCAGTTCTACCCGTTCCCGGATAACACGGAGATTGATGGAGAGAACAATAGGCAATCTGGGGATGGTTTTCGGTAATATATTGCGTTCCGTTCCCGTGGTGTACGTCCCAGTCGAGAATGGCAACGCGCTCGAGTCCGGCTTGTTCTAGGGCATAATAGGCAGCGATCGCCGCATTGGAAAATAGACAAAATCCCATCCCCGTTTCGCGTTCGGCGTGGTGTCCGGGAGGTCGCGCGCAGACAAAAACCGGTTGGTTGTTCCCAACGGCGAACTCGACTCCATCAAGCCAAGCACTTACAGCTAAAAGGGCAATGTCGTAACTTTGGGCAGAAACGGGGGTATCCATATCCAACAGTCCCCCGCCGCTTTGGGCGAGTTGTCGAACGAGGTCGATGTAGTCTCGGGCGTGAACTCGCTCGACCCAAGGTAGGATATCCCGGCGGTCTAGGGGGGTGGGAGACTGCCATTGAATGCGGTCAGCCCAAGGTGCGGCTTTAACGGCGGCAACAATCGCTTTGAGTCGTTCGGGACATTCCGGGTGCAAGCGCCCGGTTTGGTGGTCGAGAAAGCGATCGCTATAGATGACGGGTAACATAAAAAATGCTCGATTAAAAAAGTTGTAGATGGACAGCGAAGGGCGACTGGAGGGATTTTAGCAAAAAGTAACATTTCCCTCGGTCATTGGTCTGGCTTCTCTCCTACGCATTGTCAACTCAGATCGAGCTAGGGCGATCGCTACACTTCTTTTGAAACTTGGGGAACAATAAATTAAAGAGCAACATCCCCCCTCTCGCTAAGCATCGAACAAAGAAGATGAACCAAGAAGATCGCATTCTGTTAGAGCAGCTCAACGAAGTCATTACCCACAATCCCCATCTGAGAGCTTACCAGCTCTCACTCCGCGCGCAGCAGAGTCCGAAAACTCCCTTTTTTAAAACGTGGCTGGCGGGTTTTCTTTTGGGCGCGGTGGCAGCAACAGCGAGCATTGCGGCTTGGCATAGTATCGGAGCGCGGCAAAGTCCCGACTCTGCGAAAACGGAAAAATCTTCAGAACCTCCCGCACGCACCATCACTCGCGGCTGGCAATCGCCAATTTCGCCCCAGGTGGACTAAAGGCGGCTAACCAGTTACCAGTAAACAGTTACCAGTTACCAGTAAACAGTTACCAGTAAACAGTTACCAGTGTTTCGCTGCACGAAGCAAGACGCTTAAAATTTGGAATATTCTCTTTCTCGCTCCCCTTACAAGCAGCGATCGCTTGCAGTGCGTGCTTTTATTGAAACTTGAGACCCAAATCTTTCGGTCAACTAGCGTTTGCCGTCGAGCGCCAAATTGATCGTAAAATTAACTGTCGCTTGGAAATAAACAACAATGGAAACCGCAGAACTCAAACGCGAAATTCAAACCGTTGCCGATCGCCTGGGGAAAACCCAGGAGTATCTTTGACCTTCCTGCTTTAACCGCTGAAATTGGCGACCTCGAGCAGTTGGCAGCGCAACCGGACTTTTGGGACGAGCCGAAAACCGCCCAAAAAGCCCTACAACGGCTCAATGACCTCAAATCCAATGTCGAGCGCGTCGGACAATGGAAAGCGCGCCTCGAAGATAGTAAGGCGATCGCCGAACTCCTCGAAGACGAAAGCGACGAAACCCTTCTAGAAGAGGCAGCAACCACCCTCGCTCAGCTCAACCGCGGGTTTGACCGTTGGGAGCTGCAACAGCTCTTATCGGGCGAATACGACTCCTTTGGAGCGGTATTAACCCTCAATGCGGGGGCGGGGGGAACCGATGCTCAAGATTGGGCGGAAATGCTCCTGCGAATGTACACTCGCTGGGGAGAGCAACAGGGATACAAGGTTCGCCTTGCCGAACTGTCTGACGGCGACGAGGCTGGCCTTAAATCGGCGACCCTCGAAATTGACGGACGCTATGCCTATGGCTATCTTAAGGGGGAAAAGGGAACCCATCGACTGGTGAGAATTTCTCCTTTCAACGCCAATGGCAAGCGACAAACCAGCTTTGCTGGGGTGGAAGTGATGCCCGCTTTAGAAAACGCCGATATCGAGCTAGAGATTCCCGAAAAAGATTTGGAATTTAGTACCTTTCGCTCGGGCGGCAAAGGCGGACAAAATGTCAATAAAGTGGAAACTGGCGCGCGCGTCGTTCACCTGCCGACGGGAATAGCCGTACGCTGTACTGAGGAGCGCTCCCAAGCTCAAAATAAAGAAAAGGCGCTGGTTTTGTTGAAGGCGAAACTCCTCGTTATTGCTCGGGAACAGCGGGCCCTCGAAATTGCTGAAATTCGCGGCGATATGGTTGAGGCGGCTTGGGGAAATCAAATTCGCAATTATGTTTTTCATCCTTACCAAATGGTTAAGGATTTGCGAACGAATGTGGAAACGTCAGCTATTGACGATGTGATGGACGGAGATTTAGATTCTTTTGTGGAGGCTTATTTGCGAGCTGCGATCGCCGATTAATGTTTCAAGTTTCCCTTAAAATCGCGCGATCGCCTTCCCATCTCGATAACAAACTGTTACATTTAAGGTCAAACTAGGAGATTTTGGGAACCCTGATGAGCAATCCATCAACACTCGCTCCTGACTCGGAGTCCAAACCCCCAGAGGGCAGCGCTCAAGCTGAAAAGCCGCCCAGTTATGTGAAACTGGCGATGCGCAATATGGTGCGCAAGCGCGGCACGTCGCTTAAGCACTTTTTCCTCTCCACCGTCGGCGTTCTCGCCTTTCTCGTCGGTTTGGCCTATTTAACGCGGTAAGGGCAAATGAAGCGCGATCGCGGACTCCCATTGGCGGTTGAAGTCCATCTTCAAGATCGTTGGGCGGCGCGAGAGGAGAATCCCATTTCGCAGCAACAGTGGCGGGAGTGGTTTCAATGTTGGCTCGAAGCGCTGAGTGTAGAAGTTCCTCCAGCCGAAAGCTACGAACTGACTCTACGGCTGACTGATGATGCAGAGATTCAGCAATTGAACGCCCAGTATCGCCAGCAAAATCGACCCACCGACGTATTGGCGTTTGCCGCAATGGAGGTCGATTTGGCGATCGCAGAAGGGTTGGAGGACGAACCCTTTTATCTAGGAGATTTGGTGATTTCTGTTGAAACCGCACGCAGCCAAGCCCGGGAACGAGAACACTCAATTTCCACCGAACTTGCCTGGTTAGCCACTCACGGTTTCCTCCATCTGCTAGGCTGGGATCACCCCGACGAAACTCAATTGCAACGAATGTTAAAACAACAAAGGCAGCTTTTGAGTGGCATCGGTCTTAATATCGAGTTTGAATAAATTGGGTTCTTCTAGAACAAAAAGAAAAGATACGTTCAAACTCGACATTGAAAAAGTTGTCCGAGTAAGCGATCGCAGCAATTAATTTTGACTATAATGCCGGTGACTCTACCCCCATTTTTACCCCGTCATTTGTACTGAGGCTGACGCTCATGACCCTAAATCAACCCCTAACCACCTCAGAACGAGACCTATTCTCTTCTTCTGGGCTTTGGCATTCCGATGGCGCTCTTCCCTCTTCCGAGGCATCCCCACACCCGGAACCGTCCGCTCCAGACTTGCAAGGGAATCGGGATTTCGCCTGGAAAGTTGCGCCCAATTTACTCATCAGTTTTAAATATGCTTGGGCGGGTTTGCGATATGCTTTTGTCACACAGCGCAACTTCCGCCTTCATACCGTTATCGGTACTCTTGCCATCAGTTTGGGGATTTATTTGCAACGAACTGCCATTGAAATGGCTATCATTGGCTTGACCATTGCCCTGGTTATGACCTTAGAGCTGCTAAACACAGCTTTAGAGTCAGTTGTCGATCTGACGGTGAAGCAATCTTACCACGAGCTGGCTAAGATTGCTAAAGACTGTGCTGCCGGGGCGGTTTTGATTTCCGCGATCGCTGCTATTTTTGTAGCCAGCCTAATTTTACTCCCTCCCTTATCTGCCGCGATCGCTTCTAATTTAAATTAAACTGGGTCGTTGTAGATTCAAAATGATTCCATAAACCGCTCTTCAAGGAGGGATCGGAAAAACAAAGACGATCTTCTTTGTACAGTCGCGAATGTGCCAATGGATAGATTTGGGGGCGGTGAGGTTTCCTGGTATTATTTAACCTAGCTCTTGAATCAGCGAGTTTTGAATTAATACTGTATGATTCTTGTTATCGACAACTACGACAGTTTTACCTACAATTTAGTGCAATATTTGGGCGAGTTTAGTCAAGAACTGAACGTTGCTTCTGATATTCAAGTCTATCGCAACGACCAAATTAACACTGATAAAATTCAGCATCTTCAACCTGCGGGAGTCGTTATTTCGCCAGGGCCAGGTCGTCCAGATGATGCGGGCATTTCCCTAGAATTAATTCGGGATTTGGGGTCAGAATTGCCCATTTTAGGAGTATGCTTGGGGCATCAAAGTATTGGACAGGTTTTCGGCGGTAAAATTGTTTCAGCCCCGATTTTAATGCACGGAAAAACCTCAGAAATACATCATACGGGAGTTGGTATTTTTCAGGATGTAGAAAATCCTTTCACCGCAACGCGCTATCACAGTTTGGCGATCGCAAAAGATACAGTTCCCGATATTTTGGAAGTGACGGCTTGGGTTGATGATGGTACAATTATGGGAGTCAGACATCGAGAGTATACGCACATTGAAGGCGTTCAATTTCATCCCGAAAGTGTTTTAACAGAGGCGGGAAAAAAATTGTTGCGGAATTTTCTTGAGTCTATTGGGTGATGAGCAGGGGAAGCAGGGGAAGCAGGGGGAGCAGGGGGAGCAGGGGGAGCTATCGCATTGATTAATAGGGTTTCAGCTTTGTGCAGCAAGCCCTAGCCAGAGATACAAAATATCTATTTTACCCAAGACGGTAATAAAATCTAAAATTATTTGGAAAGTAATACCAAAGAAGATAGCGATCGCAACCTCTTCAAAAATGTTGGGGATCAGAAATGTTGAATGGTACTTTTGAACTCATTAAAAATAGAGACAAAAATCCTATAAATGCTTGATTTTAACATTGTGAAATCAGCTCTTTAAACCAATGTACATAACTTATTTTTTCACA
>JAXHVQ010000143.1:0-15881 GCA_034189065.1 Cyanobacteriota bacterium | reverse complement strand
TGGGAAACTGTCCAAAAAATCATGAAAATCAATCCCGGAAAACTGCCCAATTATTTGAGAGGGATAAGGGCTATGGAGCTGATCGTATCTACGTTTTAGCTTTCATGTCGCCCCCCCAGGTGCCTGTAGTGAGAGAATTTTTTCTCCAAGCAATTCTTTAGCAGATTGATAGGCAGCAGCCACAGCAAGAACAGAAAGGCGACTTGTCCCTTTAAGACTCATATGTTTTGCAATCAAATTAACAATCTCTTCCGAAGAAAGAGGGATGGTATCTTCAGTGGCATTTAGCGTGGCAACTAACGCATCAATTCGCTGCTGTCGCTCATTTCTATCAATTAGCAGCAACCGCACTATATCAGCAAGAAGATCGTTGGATTCAACACGATTGCATTGAACATCGTCAAGTAAACTGAGGACTGCCTGGTACAATTGAGGAGGTTTCCCCACAAGATTTAAATCTCTGGTTAGCGTCACATTACGGTTTCGTAGCGCAGGCGTGAGAAAAGCAGTTGTACTGTTACACGGCAAATTATACTCGTTGATAAAGGAGGTTATATAACGTTCGTCGTAAGTTCGACCAGAAAAAGCGTCGGAGTCTCCAATTGCTGTGTATGGCTTTCTAACATCAACATCGGGACGATGAAGCTTCGCCAGCAAACACGCCATTAAAAGACGTACTTCTGCCCGATTTCTTAGATTTTGGGTAACATACCGAGTTTTTTCTCTAATCTGCTGACTTTCAACAATTGGCTGTTCTAGATTTGTGTAAGCGCGTCTAAAAGCGGCATTGAGGATTTGGGTTGGTTCTGCCATTTGCTCAAATCTTTTGGAATATCGTAATTTGTCCAAAGTACCTCCATTCGCATTTGTTTAACAGAGGGACATTGTTTCGGGTTACTCTCGACAACATTCCAGTCTTTGTAGAGTGTATCTAATAATTGGCAATGATAGCCCGACAAAGCAACCTTTCCTTGAACGCGAGTTAGCATCTCGGCAAGTTCTCGATGCTCGTTGTCCGTCATTTCATACCCGTAAGCATGACTATCGCCTCGCGAATCGTGAGGATAAGGAGGATCGCAATAAAAAAGTGTTTCCTCGCTATCATATCGTTGTATAATCTCAATAGCTGGCGCATTTTCGATTTGAACGCGCAATAGCCTTTGGACAATTTCCGATAATCCTTCGACACTCCCCAGCCAACGCGAAACAGCACCCGCCATTCCCGCGCGACTGGTTAGCTTGCAATGGGCCCATCTTCCAACGCTGGCGGTTTGGGCTAAACCGGTTCTCACTTGACGCGCGCGCACAAAGAAACGACGGGCTCTTTCTAATTGGGAAAGATTATCAATTGATTCTTCAACAGCAATTCTCAACTCCTCGCGAGAAAAGGGGGTTAGTGCGATCGCGCGAATCAATTCCTCTTGTCTGTCGCGCAGGACTCTAAAAAAGTTTACCACTTCCCCGTCAATATCGTTATAGGTTTCCACGGGAGAGGGTTTCCGGTTGAGCAAAACTGCCGCAGAACCGGCGAAGGGTTCGCAGTAATGGGTTGCCTCTGGCAATAAGGGAAGGAGCCAGTTTAAATGACTAAATTTGCCACCGTACCACCCAAAGGCGATCGCTTTACCCATCTGTCTTTTTGTGTTGACTCTGAATTAAAAGTGTAGCATTTTTCGTTTGAGCTGTAAAATCTTGACGGAAGAATTCAGAATGGAAGAATAGAAGAATTCAAGAGGCTTTGAGGAGTTATTAAAAATATATAATACTTTTCTACTGTTTATATTTCATGGGTCAACGCTATATAGCATTTCTGAACGGGATGTAAACCGTTTCAACGTAGGGACGTTCAATTGAACGTCCCTACTCGCGGTGAATTTGAATTCTGGGCTATTTATTGTTTGCGTTTCAGAGCGAAAACGCTATATACTTGAAAACGACGAATGATGAATGATGAATTTTAGCCCCAAATTGCGGCTAAATTTTCTGTATGGGCGTACTGTTCATAATACTTTTTAATCTCGTCAGTTGTCCTTAAGGATTGAAGTCGATTTTGGATGCACTTCGTATTTTCTGGATCGATATCGATCGCGATCGCGTTTCGGTTCAATTGAGTCGCAACCACCGATGTCGTCCCCGTCCCAGCAAAGGGATCGAGAACGGTATCGCCGACCTGGGTTGATGATAAAATAATTCTCAGTAAAAGGGCAAGGGGGGCTTGTTGCTTGTGAAAGCGATCGCCATTTTCGCTGCGAATGGCTTCGTTTCCGGCAAAATAACCCGAAGTTAATTCTCGAATATCGTCCCAAATATCGGTGACATAAATTCCGTTTTCTCGTTCGTATTTATATCCCGGCGGTAGAGGAGGGGAAATACGCAGGCGATTGAAAACTCTCGGTTTCTTTCCTTTAGTTGCGTAGGCGATAATTTGGTACTGTTTGCCATAGCGAACGGTCGAAGGTACAGCAGATGTTTTCTTCTTCCAAACGATCAGATTTTGAAAACACCAACCCGACTTTCTCAATACTCTTAAAACCCTTTCAGCATTTTTTTCGCGCTGCATGAAATAGATAGCGCCGCCCGTTTCGGTTTTTTCATAAATTGCAGCGATAATATCTTGTATCCATTGCCAATATTGAGCTTCGGGTAAGTCATCTTGGGCGCGGCGGTAGGCTTTTCCCTGATTGAAGGGCGGATCGAAAAAAGATAAGTGAATTTCTTCTTCTAAATTGTTTTTTAGCCAGTTTAAACAGTCTACTGCCAGCACTTGATGGTTGGCTATCATGGCATCTTGTTTTTGGTTATTTTGTAGGATCGAGTAAGGTCGTTTTAATTTAATTTTATCAAAAAAAGCAACAAAGAACTTGCTCAGAAGCGAATTTATATTGAAGGCGTTCTTCGACATTTGAAAGGTTTCAGGATTTTAGCAGAGCGATCTAGGAATCAAAGAAAGCGATTGGGATTACGGTTGAATCTGATGGCTGGCTTCTATAACTATGAAGTTTACTTACAAACAAATAATTAGTTTCGCAAGAGGTCTATTAATACCCACCGAAAACTCTGGCACTCAAAATTTACTTGGAAATTGGTTGGTTCGGGAGAGAGCGCCCTATCAAGTAAGTAGGTGGGCAAAAATAAACGCATAACCTCGAAAACCGTATTCCTTGCCAGGTAAGGGTTTTAGCTGGAGATATTGTTCTTTTAATTACGCCCACCTACTTAATACCACTGATGGTTGAGGATATTTGTGGGGTATTAACGGCTAACTCTTTTTCTCAGGGGTAAACCTAAAACCTATCCTCGCCGCGTACACCGAGAAGAACTCAACAGAAAACGAGGCGCGCGATCGCTCGAAGCAACCAACTCTACATTGCCCGCAGCATTAATAACCCAACCCTTTGCCTCCCTCAACGGCGGGGCTTGGGGACTCGATTGCATGGATGCAACAGTTTCCCCTGGCGACGACCAATCCCGCAAATCTTCCACCAAAGTCTGCCCGCGAAGGGTCTCTGCGGGGTCTCGGGGCAAGCCACCGCGTCCGGTAATCGCAAAGGAGTTTCCCACTGCGGCAGCACAACCGACAACCACTTGGTCGCTGGGGTCGATGACCTGTTGGGGTAATTCTACCAATCCCGCACTGGCAGTCACTTCTGGGCGCTCGATATTGACAATTCCGGCAATACCCGTGCGAGAACTGGCGTTGATTTCGCTAAGGGTATCGTCGAGGGGGCCTCGGGTAATATCGAATCCGAAAAGATTGTTAGTCGCGATGTCGATGTTGCCGCCATTACCTGCAACGGCATTGGCAACAATATCGCTATTTTCACTTCTAACCGCGACGACAAAGGGCGAGTCGATGGTAATATTTCCCCCATTCCCTGCACCCGCCGCCCGCGCCGCAATCTGACCGGAATTGCGCAGCAGGAGGGAGTCTCGCACATTTAGGGCAATATTACCCCCTTCGCCGGATGTGGTGGATGCCGTAATTTGACCGCCGCGCGCGATCGCGATTCGATTGGCCCGCACCGACAGCACCCCCGCATTGCCAGACCCCTGATTTTCCACGCTCACCGAACCGCCATCTGTTACGCGCAAAACGTTAGTATTAATTTCTACACCGCCCGCATCGCCACTCGGCACGGGAGGCAAGCGAAAAATTCTTTGAATTGCTGGAGAAAAAATAATCCCCGACGAATCGATGCGGCTGGGAGTTTCAGTAACAGGATCGAACCCGCTAACATCCACTAACTCTGTGGCATTGATAATTAAACGTCCGGCGCGGCCATCTGCCCCCGTCGTCGTTGCCACATTGCCCGCCCCTCGCAACACCAATCGTTTGGTGTCGATTTGCAACGTCCCGGCATCTCCGGTACTAAAGGAAGAGGCTGCCATGACGCTGCGCTGGCCGACGCTGGGTTGAATGCCCGTCACTTCCACCGATTCTGTGGCATTAATCGCGACATTGCCGCCAAATCCAGACGAAAACGCCGTCGCAACAATGCCAGCACCGTCGATTAGCCTTAATTTATCGGTGGAAATGGTAATATTGCCCGCTGATTCCGGCGAGATATTGCTAATGGCGATCGCGCTGACAAAAATCGGACTCTGAGGCGGCGCGCTGTTCAACTCCACCAATTCCGACGCATTGACCGTAATATTACTCCCCCTGGCTGTGCCGTAGGATGTAACGAGGATGACACCGCCTTGGCTGAGGAGAAATTTAGGCACATTTACCATAACATCGCCGCCCCCACCCGTGCCAATATTTTCCGTATAGAAACCGCTGCGCACGCTGTTGCTCCTATCGATGCCCGATATTTCCACCGATTCCGTGGCGCTGACTTGGATGCTTCCCCCTTCGCCTCCTTGACTTTGAATCAACAATACCGACCCGTCGCGCAACTCGACAGTGCGTCCTTGGACTCGCACGTTCCCTCCGGTTGTGCCGCTGGCATCGACGAGGGCTTGGGTAAGCAGGCGAATATTGCCCGAGGCGGGTATGCCGTTGTAGCCTAACGCCCATCCGCCTCGAGTGGTAGCGAGACCGACTAAAGTATTCTCGACGCTGCCCAACTCAACCCGTCCGCCGTCGGCGGCTAGAATTCCGCCCGATAAGGTAAGATCGCCCCCAACTAAGGCGAGGGTATTGCCGGAAGCGACGCGCAATCCCGCCGATGCGATCGCGCGATCGATGGGGGTGAAGAAGTCGGCTTGGGTCAAAAGATGTCCCGTCCCTTCGACGCGAATAGTTCCCGGATTTTGCCCTAATTGTAAGCCTACAGGAATATTTACCCCTAGCAAAGGCGGGGAGTTGGGAGTTTTGGCGCTGAAAATGCTGCCATTGGCGAGTTGAATCCCCTCGGCGGTACTGCCGATAAACGAACCGCCAATGTTCAGTTGGGCGTTGGGGCCGAAGGTAATTCCACTGGGGTTAATGAAAAATATATCTGCGGTGCCGTTGGCGCGAAGAAGCCCGTCAATACTCGAAATTTGACCGCCGGTAACGCGGGCGATAATGCGATCGAGGGTGGGGATGTTGTTGAAAAATGCGGTCTGGTTAGTGGGAACGGAAAATTGACCGAAGCTATGAAACAGCGTACTTCCCACTGTTTCTCCACCTGTAATATTCCACTGCTGCTCGACTAAATTCGCGTCGGAATTATTTCTGAGGGTTGCATCGGGAACAATTTGTGCTTTGGCTGAAGGGGCGAAAAGGCTCAGTAAAAGTGCAGCAGGCAGGAGTTGGCGGGATAAGGGGAGCAAAAATGCGGCTAGTGTCATGCCGAGCTGAAAATGGGATCGTTTTACTTCATTCTACGGTTGAATTTACTGGGAGCAGGATTTTACTTCTGGTTTTTTTAAGTAAAATCACTAATTTATATTTGTGGGAAGGAGGGTATTGGGTGGAGTGTCGCTGATATCGGCAAGGTCGGATGCCGCGATCGCGATTCTCCTGTCCGTCCTTTAAGGAAATTGAAGTTGTGCGCCGTCGAGCCAGATATTGCCGCCGATCGAAGCCAGAATGCGATCGCGCCCGAAAGGTGAAGGAGCAGCACGATGCGTTACGCTGCTACAGTTGATTGATTTACGCGATCGCGCCTACTCTTCGAGAACCTCAACCACGTCTTCTATCATCACCTCGAAGATACGAGCGAGTTTTTGTAATGCCGTATAATCTACTGTTGCTAGGCGATCGGAGCGAGCGTATTTTTTGATTGTACTATAGGGAACTCCAGAGCGTTCCGCAACTTCTTTAAGCGTCCACCCCTTTTCCTTTGCTAATTCTTTCACGCGCAACCGAATTGACCCCATATATCCATTTTTAAATAAAAGCGCGATCGCGCCTACTCTTCGAGAACCTCAACCACATCTTCTATCATCACGTCGAAGATACGAGCGAATTTTTGTAAAGCGGTGTAGTCTACTGTTGCCAACCGGTCAGAGCGAGAATAATTTTTGACGGTACTATAAGGAACCCCAGAGCGCTCGGCAACTTCTTTGAGCGTCCACCCCTTTTCCTTTGCTAATTCTTTCACGCGCAACCGAATTGACCCCATCCTAGATACTTGACAAAAGACAAGTCCGTCGTCTTTAATAAGGTTATCCAAACAAGCAATCGCCCTCCGACCTCAGAAATCAAGGGCGATCGCCTTTCTTCACCATCCACAAAATGTGGAAAGGATACCCTCATGATACCAATAGAATTGACACAATTGACCAAATTAAACAATTGTGCCGCCTTTTATCCGTTAGCGGCACACCCCCTAAAATCCGTTGGAACCTATCGCGAAAAACTTCAGCCCTGGTGCATTATTCGCCTGTTGCCCAACTTGCAGCGAGTAACGGTTGCTCGATTTACTCGTCGCAACGACGCAGAAGCACATTTGCTCGCACTTCGGCGCTTGATGCCCGATACGAACCACTGCCTCGTGTTTGCGACTCAAGAAGTACGCGGTCAAGTCAAGCATTGACGTAGCGGATTTTGTGGCGATCGCCCTCTAGCCTGACCCAATCAATAGCGATCGCCTTTCTTCACTATCTAAAAAGCGCAAAAGATACATCAAGGATACTAGAAAAAGCGAAAAATTTGAATCGAGCAGCAATCGAGGCGCGTAGTTCCCGCAGATTTCTGCGCGATCGCACTCCCGCACCGCCCCTCCTCAAGAACGAACATAGTACCCGACGCTCAATTTCGTGCCAACAGTATCCTATGCTATTGATAAGGAGCAAACCATCTCCTACACCCTTGTTGTGTTGTCAATTGTCAAACTTTTAAAACTTCTATGAAACGCCTGCGTTCTATTTTGCCGTTAATCCTAGCCCTAGTCGCGACCGTACTCGTTGCTTGTGGCGGACCGAACGTCGCTAAAGCACCTCCCACCTATACTCCCGAAAAAGTGGCCCAACTCGAGCGCTATTTGACTCCCGTTGCCACCGCGCGCGAGAGAATGTCGGAACTGCCAGACCTTCTGGAAAAAGAAGATTGGGTATTCGTGAGAAACTTCATCCACGGACCGTTGGGTCAACTGCGAGGAAGCATGAGCTTTATCTCGCGCAACCTCTTACCCAAAGACCAAGATACCGCCGCTCGAGCCGCCGACGAACTGTTTGAACATCTCGATCGCATCGACTTAGCTGCAAAAGATAAAAATTATCCCCTTGCAGTTCAACAGTACCGAGAAGCGGTGAAGGATTTCGATACGTTTTTGAATCTCGTTCCAGCCGAAGCCTCCTAAAAGCGTCCCCATGACTCGAGTTGCTATTATCGGGTGCGGTGCAATTGGGGCCGCGATCGCCTACGAATTAAGCGCGATCGCGGAGTTGGAAATTACCCTCCTCGACTGCAACGAACCCGCAACGGGAGCGACTCGAGCCGCTTTAGGAGTTCTCATGGGAGCCATCAGCCGTAAAACCAAGGGCCGAGCTTGGCAGTTGCGACAAGCTAGCCTCCAACGCTACGAAACCCTGATCCCCGAACTCGAAGCTCTCGTGGGATATCCCATTCCGTTCAACCGCCAAGGTCTGGTGCGATTGTGTTTTGAAGGGGAAAATCTTCAACAGTGGGAAAAACTAAGGGAGATTCGCTCCTCTCAAGGTTGGCCCTTGGAGTGGTGGGATCGAGAACAACTTCGACGCAACTGTCCCCAAGTGGAATGCGATCGCGTCGAGGGTGCGATTTATTCCCCGCGCGATCGCCAAGTTCATCCCGTCCAACTGACCCGCGCCCTTGTCACCGCAGCGCAAATGAGAGGCGTTAACTGCAAATTTGGAGTCGAAGTTCAAAACTTAGGCGCAACCGATGTTGATGCCAACGGAAATCGGCGTTGCGATCGCATTTTCCTGGGGGATGCAACCCTAGAAATCGACGCACTCATAGTCGCCGCAGGCATCGGTTCCACTCCCCTCATTGCCAACCTCGAGCGTCCCGTTCAACCCCCCCCTCAATGCGACGTTCGCCCCGTGTTAGGACAAGCGCTTCACCTCCAACTGCCCGAACCCCTGGGAAATGCAGAATTTCAACCCGTTATCAGTGGAGACGACATCAATCTCGTTCCCCTGGGACAAGAGGAATACTGGGTAGGTGCAACGGTAGAATTTCCCAACGCGCAGGGGGAAGTTGCCGCCGATGCAACCTTGCTCCAACAGTTGCAAGAAAACGCCACTGCCTTTTGCCCTAACTTAACCCGAGGCAAAATCCTCAGTACGTGGTCGGGTTTGCGTCCCCGTCCCCAAGGTCGTCCCGCCCCCATTATCGAACCCCTTGCCGGTTACAGCAATATTATTCTGGCAACGGGTCACTATCGCAACGGAATCTTGCTCGCTCCCGTCACCGCACAACTCGCGCGCAGTCAGCTCGAAGCAATTCGTTATATTTCTTGACACGGCAAAATTCAAAAATATTGCATATTCTCCCCAAACTGCCTCTATATTTCCCTTAAGCTCTCGATTTCGCTCTCAACCCTCCCACATAACAGAGTTGCAGTAATGAATAAACTTTCTCCTCGCACCCGAACTTTAACCCTCGCCGCTTCGTTTTCCCTGGTCCTCGGTCAAATGGGAAACGCCGCCGCCGTCTCCTTTCGCTCCATCGACGGCACGGGAAACAATATCGCCAACTCCACTTGGGGAGAAACCCACACCCAACTCCTGCGTTTGGCTTCCCCAGACTATGGAGACGGTATTTCCACCCCCGCTAGCGCAAACCGTCCCAGCGCCCGAGCCATCAGCAACGCCGTCGCCGCTCAATCGAGTTCCATTGTCAATCCCCTCAACGCAAGCGACTGGCTGTGGCAATGGGGACAATTTATCGACCACGACATCGACCTCACCGAGCCCTACCATCCCCTCGAACCTTTCAACGTCGTCGTTCCCACTGGCGATCCTCTCTTCGACCCCAATTCGACCGGTACGAAAACCATTGGTTTAAATCGCTCGATTTACGATACCACAACGGGAACCGATCCGAGCAACCCCAGACAACAGGTTAATGAAATTAGTGCTTATCTCGATGCCTCAATGGTTTACGGCTCCGATGCAGTGCGAGCCAATGCTTTGCGACGCAACGATGGGACGGGCAAACTTGAAACCAGTGCGGGAGACTTACTCCTATTTAATACTACAGGATTGCCCAATGCTGGAGGAACGGGGAGCAACCTTTTCCTGGCAGGCGATGTGCGAGCGAACGAACAAATTGGTTTAACTGCCGTTCACACTTTATTTGTGCGCGAACACAATCGTTTAGCTGAGGAAATTGCAGCCGATTCTAATGTTGTTCAAAAAGCGGCGAATGCGGGGTTGAGTGTTGGCGACTATGTTTATGAAACAGCGCGCAAAATTGTGGGAGCGCAGATTCAAGTCATTACTTACAATGAGTTTCTGCCTTTGTTGATTGGGGACGGAGCGTTAAGCAATTACAATGGTTACGATTCTACCGTTAGTGCTGGAATTGCCAACGAGTTTTCGACGGCTGCTTTTCGCGTGGGTCATACTTTACTTTCGCCCCAAATTCAGCGCATCAACAATGATGGAACTTCTCCTGGAAGTATTGCGCTGCGAGATTCTTTCTTTAATCCTCAAGCCATTGTCGATGAGGGAATTGATTCTCTGTTGTTGGGTTTAGCGTCTCAGAAAGCGCAAAATGTCGATCCGTTTCTCGTGGATGACGTGCGCAATTTCTTATTTGGTTCTCCAGGATCGGGCGGTTTTGATTTGGCTTCTTTGAATATTCAACGAGGACGCGACCACGGCTTGGCGAGTTATAATGACACTCGAATTGCTTTAGGGTTGGGCGCTGCAACCAGCTTTGCCGATATTACGTCGGATGTGTCAATTCAGAATGCTTTGGCGAGCGTTTATAGCAGCGCTGACGAAATCGATCTGTGGGTTGGTGGGTTGGCAGAAGAGCGCGTTAATAGTGGTTTGGTAGGAGAATTGTTTAATACGATTATTGCCGACCAATTTGAAAGGTTGCGAGATGGCGATCGCTTCTTTTATCAAAACGATCTCGATCTCCTTGCTTTAGTCCCAGATATTGGCGATACGCAACTGTCTGATATTATTCGCCGCAATTCCGCGATCTCAACGATTCAGGATAATGCTTTTATCGTCGTCCAAGATGTGCCCGAACCTTCTACTCTTATTGCTATGTTACTGCTGGGAACTTATACATTCGTTGATGGTATCAATCGCAAGCAAGCAAATCAAAAGGAAAGAGGCAAAAGATGATAAAATGAGGGTTCATGTTCGCTCGCGATTGTAGCCATTATTTTGCGATTTCTGGTAGAATCGTAGCCGCGATCGCATTTTAACCAATCCAATCTAAATAGTGGAGGAAATCAATCAGAATAGCGATATTATACTCATTATTCACACTTCAAATCCCCCACTGAATCAAAAATCTGCTCGTCCGACTCTATTTTTCAGTAGATTAGTCTGTCAGACAACTTAATTGATGAATGGGAATCTGCACCACAAACTCTGTCCCTTCCCCCGGAGTCGAAAAGCAATCTAGTTTGCCCCTATGCTTTTCTGTGACAATTTGATGGCTAATTGACATTCCCATTCCCGTTCCTTTTCCTGTTGGCTTAGTTGTAAAAAATGGGTCAAAAATTTGTGCTTTAGTTTTCCGAGACATTCCCGAACCATTATCCGCGATCGCAATCTGCACCCACTCCGAATTAACCACTGAAGTCCGAATCGTAATTTTGTGAAGATTCGCCTTAATTTCTTGATAAGTTTGCTGGCGATTGTTCTCCTCTAAGGCATCAATAGCATTGGCTAAAATATTCATAAAAACCTGATTGAGTTGTCCGGCATAGCATTCTACTAAAGGAAGGTTGCTATACTCTCGGACAACTTCGATTTCCGGGCGGTCGGATCGAGCTTTCAGGCGATGTTGTAAAATCAATAATGTGCTATCAATTCCCTCATGAATATCAACGGGCTTCACTTCTGCTTCGTCCATACGAGAAAAGTTTCGCAACGACAATACAATTTGACGAATTCGTTCGGTTCCCAACTTAATTGAATTGAGAATTTTCGGCAAATCTTCCTGCAAAAAATCCAGTTCGATATCTTCCGCTGCATCTTGAATCGCAATTGCAGGATTGGGATAGCTTTGTTGATAGAGATGAACGAAATTCAGCAAATCTCGAACGTAGTCGAGTGCGTGGGTTAAATTGCCATAAATAAAGTTGACTGGATTATTGATTTCGTGAGCTAAACCGGCAACTAACTGCCCTAAACTCGACATTTTTTCAGCTTGTATCAGTTGAGACTGAGTTCGTTGAAGCTCTTGCAAAGTGAATTCGAGTTGCCGCTTCTCTTCAACTTCCTTTTGAGAACTTTTTAATTCGCAAATAACTTGTCGAAGGAGGGACTCTTTTTTCTGATTGGTTTTTTCGAGTTCTAAGCAACTTTGCTCGGCTCGCTCTAACTTCTTGCGCAAAATACGATTTTCTTTTTCTAGTGCAGCCGAATCTTTCAGTTTTGTCTGTTCTAAATTCATTTTAAGCTTCTCCGAGCAGCAAGGTGATAAATGTTTCGTTGTGAAAATAGGACGCACCCCGCTGTTTTAAAGGAGCAATCTCGCCATTGGTATAAAAACCGCAACTGGGTAAGCATTGAGCGATACAACCTCGAGCGAGTTGATACTCATTTTTCGTTCGACTGCCTAATATTTGTCGCCGACTCGCGCAAGAAAAAAAGAGGGCGGCGGCTGGCATTGTTCCAGGATAGTTTTGTATGGCTTCGATGGTGGAAGTTTGAGACGCAGCTAAAATGCTATCTCGGGTGGCTTCTGTTATTTGAACGCTCGCTTGTTCGGGAATATCCCCAAAAAAGGTGATGCTGCCCGATATGGGATCGTAGTTTCCGCTAGGCGCTCTCATGTAACTATCGGGTTCGCTTGCATCGAAAACAGCTAAGGGGTATTCTGAGGAAGGCGGCTGATTTCCTAAGTAGCGTTGATAGTATATAAGGGCGGGTTGATTGTCGATTTCGTAGACAATGTTTTGACAGACTTTTGTGATTTTTCCTCGCTTGCCGATGGGACTCCAACCACTTGCAACACCGTGGGAAAAATGGAGAGAACCTGCGAGAAGAAGAATGGGAATAGCGTCGCTATAAACTTGGGTGCCGCAAAATTGATAGGTTTGTTTGAATCGCCATCCGTCGGCTGTTAATCCGCCGAAAATTGGCACTTGTTCTCCTAAAACGCGCTGTAGATTATTGACAATGGAAGCGGCACTGGTGGTGAGACTTTCGGGGAGGGTAATGCAAAGTTTAACGCGATCGCGTTCCCAATTTCGCGTGGCAAAATCGATGGCGCTTTGAATAGCAGCAGTGGCATTTTGGGAAATATTTTGTCCGACTCCAGCACGGAAAGCGATCGCGTCGGCGCAAAATAGCATTAAAACGAGGGAATCTTGTTCAAATCCTAAGACTGAGGAGATTTCTCCGTCTGTGGTGCCGCCAATGAGCTGGATATGAGGGTAGGTTTGGTCAATGTGCTGTAAAATGAGGGGATGGTCGAAGTCAATGGCAGCTAGCAGTATCCCTGCTTTGGGATGTTCGCCTGCGAGAGACGAGTGACATTGTTCTAAAATTTCCGCGATCGCCCCTCGAGAATCTGGATCGTTGCTATGACCCACAACAACTCTTAGCATAGGTCTTTTTACGGTTTAAGTGCGAGATGATGATGGAGATGTGGGTAGATCGCCCCTTGAGGTTTGACGTTTAACTGCGATCGCACCCTATACCTTTTCTCAATTTATGTCCTCTTTCGGGACTCGCAGTCTTTATTTCTGTCAAGAGTTTTTACTGGCCGGTCTATTCCAACTATATCAGTATTTTTTGGTTTTGATTAAGGAAAAAGCAAATCTTGCATTTTCTTTACGTATCGTCCGGTAGGGAGAGTGCGATCGCCTTGGCAATGAGGCGCTCCCTTTTGGGCAAATGCTCGTCTTAACTGCGAATTAATAACCACTCGAGTTTTCAACGAAATGCAACCCAACCGCCACACAACAGCGCCGAATAGAAACGGTTTACCGTCGCAAACCCCGCATTCTCCAGCAGTTGGACGAGTCGAGGTTCGGAGGTTACGTGAAGTTGACTATAGAGGCGCGCGATCGCGTCTTCTACCTGTTGTCGGGACATTCCGTTGTGTAAAAAGTAACATTTTAGGGTATCGAGTATTGTTTTAAAAGATTGAGAATTCAATTCTCCGTAAGTATCGACTAAAATCAAAGGAGCATTAGGTTTGAGGCGTTGCGCGATATTTTCTAGGAGATTCAACTTTGTTCCGTCGTCGGGAAGGAAATGTAAAACTAAGCACAATGTTGCAGCATCGTAGAGGAAGTCAGCAGGTACGTCTGAAACCAGTCCCGTCAAAAATTTGACTCGCGTTTTTAATCCTCGCTCCTCAACCTTCGCCTTAGCAATTTCCATCATATCTGGGGAAGGATCGACCGCTAAAAATTGCCAGGACAAGTTAGTTTGTGATAAGCACTCCAGTTCTTTTCCCGAACCCGAACCGGCCACTAAAATTGAGGCATCGTTGGGGAGGCGCTGTTGGAGGAGACAGGCGATGAGAGTGTAAATGAGGTCGTAACCCGGTATAACTTGGAGAATATTGCGATCGTAATTCTGCGCGCGATCGCCTGCGAAGATTTCGACTTTTTTGGGTGAGTTGTTCGGGATTTTCATGCTCTATGGGATGCGAAATAGAGTCAAGTCGAGTGTCGGGTTGTTTTTCAGTATAAACTAAAATATGAGAAAGCGAGTTTTTCAGTAGCACCACTGCAAGCAAGATAAGATGACAGAACCGACAACCCATGTTCGAGAAGACTTGTCAACTATCTGGGATGAGGTTTGGCAGAAGAATTTCGAGGGTGAATTGTGGAAGAGCGATCCAGATAAACGCAAAGAAATCAAGCAGCGACTGGACTATTTCGACAGCAACCATTCCGAGCAGTTAAGTAGGCGGGCGCAATTATTCGTAAAATAGCGATTCAATTCAAAATCGTGGAACCCTCTTTGTAGCTGGCTTTCAGCTTAAGTTTTGGATTCTGGGTTGTAATGTTTATTTATGCCCACCTACTTAGAGCATATCAATAAAGTTTTTTGGGGCTTGACTAGGGGAGAATCGCTGACAAGAACTGCTCTTGAGTGGCATAACCCAGCTATTGGTCAGACGCAAAAAAAAATCAAAAAAGATGATAAACTTCGCGGGATTCAATGGCGACTTGTGATTGCTTACAGCGGATTTGAAATTACGGTTAAAGCGTTAATGAACTGCTTTAAACCAACAAGTAAAGGTGAAACCTTTAAAAACTTTATACAGAAATGTGATTTACCTAACTATTCTCCCCTCACCCCACCGCAACCAAGAGAGCAAGAAGATTTGGAGAAGTGGCTGAGTAAGGGAGAGGGAGCGATCGCGAAATTTTTAGGAGTGAATCAAACAGATACAAAAGTCATTAATCGTTGGATGATCCAGTCTAACGAAATCGCTTCTTGGGAAGAAGCGTTCAAACTGGCAAAAGCGCTCAGGAACGCCTCTGCACATGGATTTCTTTCGCCAAGCAAGGCACAACAATGGGAACTCGAACCAGCGCTGCGAACATTAGCTGATGATTTGGGAACCATTCTCGCCTACGGACTGAAAAAGCTGACTTAGAGAGACGGAGGACTGAGGAACGACTCACCTTGCCTCGAGGTAATGGTGGGCAAGGGAATTTTCCTATACATGGAAACTTAAGCTCGTTTTCCCCCTTGCCCACCCTACGAATTTTAGAAAAGACAGGGGACGTAAGTTCGGCTCAAACTGAGGCTGGGAGCGGAGTGGGAAATTTATGGCGAATTTGCCCTTGACAGTTTTGGGAGAAATAGGGTATCTTAGTAAGCGATGAGAAAGCCAGTGCAGCAGCAGCACGCCAAATGCTATAAGTTGTCTGGCTTTCATATCGATTAATAGCCAAAGGTTTGTTAGTGGCTTCGTCCCGCATTCTCATCAATCCAACAAAGCCTTACAAGAATTACACCAACTACAACCGCCAACCTCAAGTAGGATGGCGGTTAAGTTTTAGTTGTCGGTGCGGGTTTGCTTGTGCGATCGCAGCAACGCTCTCAACACTTGTCACTTCTTGCCTGCGGACTGGAAGAAGCTGACTTAGGGAGATGGAATGCCGAGTTCGGCTCAAACTGAGACTGGGAGCGGATTAGAAAATTCCTCAAATTGGCCCTTGACAGTTTCGAGAGATATAGAGTATTGTAATAAGCAATAGAGAAAGCCGATGCAGTAGCACTCCAAATGCGAAAGCAGTAGCACTCCAAATGCGAAAGCAGTAGCACTCCAAATGCGAAAGCAGTAGCACTCCAAATGC
>JAXHVQ010000142.1:0-16029 GCA_034189065.1 Cyanobacteriota bacterium | reverse complement strand
CCGAACCGCTCATATAATTGCGCGCGGCTAATAACTTCTGGTAATATTCTTCGGGTAGCGGTTCGCCGGTTTGATAATGTTTCGCCATCCCAAATAGCGTCGCGCGATCGTAACACCAGTTTTCCATAAACTGACTGGGCAATTCCACCGCGTCCCACTCCACATTATTAATACCCGCCGCACCGGAATAGTCCACCCGCGTCAGCATATGCTGCAACCCGTGTCCGAATTCGTGAAACAGCGTCGTCACCTCTTCAAAGGTCATCAGACTCGGCTTTCCGTCTACAGGCGGCGTTTGGTTGCACACGAGGTAGGCAACGGGCAAACGCAAATGAGTTTCGCCTTCTTGTCTCATTTTCCCACGTCCGAGACAATCGTCCATCCAAGCGCCTCCCCGCTTCTCTCCCGGACGACTGTAGGGATCGAGATAGAAGTGCGCGATCGCATTCCCCCCTTCGTCGCTGACTCGGAAGTAACGCACGCTTTCGTGCCACACGGGGGCTTCCCCATCGGCAGGAGAAATGGTGATGCCAAAAATACGCTTTGCCAACCCAAATAATCCTTCTAAAACTTGAGGTAGGGGAAAATAGGGGCGCAACTCTTCAGCATTAAAGGCAAATTTAGCTTCTCGCTGCCGTTCCGACCAAAATGCCACATCCCACAGTTTAAAATCGTCGAGTTTGGCAAATGCTTTGAGTTCTTCAACTTCTTGTTGGGCTGCATCGTAACTCACCTGGCGCAACTCTTCGAGCAAATTTTCGACTGCTACGACATTGGGTGCCATTTTCCGAGCGAGACTTAATTCAGCGTAGCTGGAAAAGCCCAATAATTGAGCCTTTTGTTGGCGCAACTCCAAAATTCGAGAGACGATCTCCGTGTTGTCTAACTCTCCCGTTGAGGCGCGACTGATATAGGCACGATAGACCTTTTCTCGTAAGTCTCGGCGGGTGCTGTGCTGCATGAAGGGGTAGAAACTGGGAAAGTCTAAGGTGACAATCCAAGGACCATTTTCAGGAGTCGCATTTTCTTCGCCTCGATCGCGCGCGGTTTGGGCGGCTAAACTCAACCAACTGTCGGGCAAACCCTCTACTTCTTCGGGACGCGCGAGTTTCAGGGCAAACGCTTTAGTCGCATCGAGAACGTGATTGGAGAATTTTGTTGCGAGTTCGGCTAATTCCAGTTGAATTTGGTTGAATTGATCCCGCGTTTCGCCTTCGAGTCCGACACCCGACAGTTCTGCGTCGCGGATTGCCGCCTCAACGATGCGTTTTTGGGCAGGTTCGAGGGTTTGCCATTCTTCGCTATTAGCCAAGGCTTTAAACGCCTGATAAATGGGCTGGCTTTGACTGGCTTTATTGGAAAATTGGACGAGGTTAGGCTGGATGGTTTCGTAAGCTTCCCTCAATTCGGGACTATTTTTGACCCCCATTAAATGTCCGACAATGCCCCAACTCCATCGGAGACGTTCTGAGAGAGTGGCGAGGGATTCGGCGACACCGTGCCAAGTTGGAGTCACGTGGGTTTCGAGGGTTGCCAGTTGGTCTTCGAGTTGGGCGAGAAGCTGCGTAATGCCGGGAACGATGTGTTCTGGCTGGATTTTATCGAAGGGAGGAAGACCTTGGCCGAGAAGGAGAGGGTTTGCGGGAGCAGTCGTACTTACCATTAATGTTAACGGTGCAGATATAAGTTGGTTTTTTCTTTTCTAGGCTAGCGCGATCGCCTGCCCTCGCGCACCTTTTTGCCGGATGCGCGATCGCGCGAGAACCTTCTGGCTTCAATTTTGACCGACTCGATCCGCATTTCCAACGCCTTTAGGACTTACGCACAGTCACCAGATGTAGGGTGCCGTTAGCGCAGCGTAACGCACCGTTACTGCTAGCGTTGTTGCGTAAGTTCTGACCTTAATTTTACGCGCGGGACAGCCGATCAAAACTATACACACTTTTGCTAATTTTAGATATGTTTGTCACATTTATTAATAGTGAAAGCTGTGCTACAAATAGAGGCTATGCGTAAGTATCCACAGTCCAATATCGCGAGCATCGCAGCGAGCCTTTAGCTATCCTAAAGAGAAATATTGATATATAGAATGCTCGCGATGGTTTTGAGTCCCCTAATTGCTGCTACTGGAAAAATTGCCGCCGATACCCTTGCCCCTATTGTCATTGAGACGCTGAGGAAAGAGGGAGGGAAAATACTTGGGATATTTGGGAACGATCTTAACGATCTTAATGATAAGACAAAACAACTGATTTTTAATGCCTCTCAGTGGTACGTCAAAAATTACGCCGAACGTCACGGCATTTTGAAAGTGCTGGGAATGCGAGAACCGGTGGATTTGGATTCGGTTTATACTAATGTTCAATTCTTGAACGAGCGAGAGATTCGCCGATTTGAGACAACAGAAGCCCTCGAACGAGCATTTCGCGAAAGTCAGCAGCGCCGATTTTGGTCTGAGAAGGTTGAAAAGCAAATTGGAGTTGAGGTTGCTAACCACAAGCAGTATTTGATGGTCTTGGGTGGGCCGGGATCGGGAAAATCGACCTTTCTGCGTAAAATGGGACTCGAAGCGCTTAAAGGGAAAAAGGGAGGGTTCAAAGAACATCAGTGTATTCCAGTTTTTCTCGAACTGAAACGCTTTACGGACGACACTATCGAAATCGAAAAAATCATTGCAGAAGAATTCGAGATTTGCGGTTTTCCTGACGCAACTAACTTTACGAAAAAGGCTTTAAAGAAAGGCAGTTTATTGATTTTGCTAGATGGACTCGATGAAGTGCCAACGAAACAGCAAAATCGAGTTATCGAGCAGATTCAAACTTTTGTAGACCGGCACAAAAAAAATCGCTACATTGCCAGTTGCCGGACTGCCGCTTACCGCAGTGTTTTTCGGCGGTTCAGCGATGTTGCGATCGCGGAGTTTGACGACAAGCAAATCGAGCAATTTATCAAGAATTGGTTTTGTTCGGAACAAGATCGGCAAGCGAAAACTGCTGAAAATTGCTGGGAATTGTTGAACAAAAACGAATATCAGGGCGCGAAGGAATTAGCACAAACTCCATTGTTGCTAACGTTTTTGTGTTTGGTGTACGATCGCTCGCAAAACTTCCCCAACATTCGCAGCGAACTCTATGGCAAAGCATTACGAATTTTACTAGAAGAGTGGGCTGCAGAGAAACGAATTTTGCGGAAAGATATTTATGAAGGATTGAGTACGGGATTAGAAGAAATTTTGCTTTCGACCATTGCTTGTCAGAACTTTATAAAAGACAAGCTATTTTTTCATAAAACCGAGTCGATCGGGCAAATTAAGAGCTTTTTAGCGGGGAATTTAAATGCGCCGCAGCACTTAGATGGAGAGGCGGTGTTAAAGGCTATTGCCGTGCAACAGGGAATCTTAGTCGAGAGAGCTGAGGGGGTTTACTCGTTTTCCCATTTGACCTTGCAAGAATATCTTACAGCGCAATACATCGCTGATAAAAATAAAATTCGGGCTTTATGCAAACAAGTTACGAATAGACGCTGGAAAGAGGTATTTTTGTTAGTTGCGGGACTCGCACGCGGTCGGGCAGATGAGTTATTTTTGTTAATGGAAAAAGAGGCGCAGGCGTTTCTCGAAATGCCTGGAGGACAACAGTATCTCGTTCCATTATTGCAATGGGCGGAACGGGAAACGGAGGGTTCGGGAGGAGAATTAACCCCTGTGGCTAAGCGCACGATCGCTTATACTTATGCCAATGCTAATGCTTACGCATATGCAAACGCGCGAATTTACAGCAATCTTCTTGCTCGTGCCAATACTCTTGCAAATTCCTCGGTTAATTCTCTTGCACGCGCCTACGTTCGCATTGACACCAACGCTCTCGCGCTTACTTTCGCCCGCGCCTATGCTCTTACTAAGAATAACGCTAGCGCCTATATTGATAATCAAATATATACTCTGGCCAACCTTATTGAAAGTGCTCGCGAACTTAAGAAGCTACCACCAATTTATCAAAATCTGAATCTGAATAGGTTGATATTTCAATTAAATGCTTTAAAATCAAAAGTTCCTAACACTTGTCAATCTCCAGAAGTTTATCGAACCTTTGGAAAGCAGATCGTCCACACCTGGCTCGCTGCCTTCCACCTCACTCCCGAAATGGTTGATATCCCCCTAGAAGAATTAAAAAAAATTGACGATTATTTCTACATCAACTGGCTGATAGTGCAGTGTAAAGAAGCGGCGGTGCAGGTGTCGCCGAAGACATGGGCGGGCATTGAAGAGCGGATGTTGCGGGTTCCGTCGTAGTCTCACTTTGAGAAATGGGTATTATCCCATCCCTATTCCCTATTCCTCTTTTCCGGGAACCCTAGATTCGCTCGAAGTTTCATGAGTTTTAATTTTTTCATACAAACTCGACACAGTTTCATCGCCGACAAGCTGCTCTTTCAACTGAATATAATTCCCCGTCCCAAGCTGACACGCGGCTAAAAAACGTGCTACTTTCGAGCCATCAAGGTGAGCGAGTAAAACTTGTAACGCTTCTTGAATAACTTGCTGCTCGTTGAGTATTTTAATAGTCATTTTCTATTTTCAAGATAAAATTAATGGGATTTGAAACTTGAAGGGATAGTCGCGGTTCGACGAAAAACGACAAAGCACAATTTTCTGTAGGGGCAAAGCACATCGCAATGCCCTATCCTACAGCGAGGTCAATTTTACCCCCACTCTGCCAACTTCCCTCGCGCCCACTCGCGCAACTTCTCATCGGGATCGTTGTCCGCCCTGTCGCGCAGAATTTCCAAAACGCGCGCGTACCTCAATTCCTCTCCTCCCTCCAATTCCCTCGTTGTAGCGCGCAACGCCTCATCCACGCTCGCTATTCTCCCCCTCTCCCTCACTTCCAACAAACAACTCGCTGCCAAAAACACATTGCCAAACTTCTCCGCTTCCCCTTCTTGTTCCATCAAAACCCCCAAAATCTCCCCCACAAACCGCGCGTCCAGCATCCCGCAAATTAGCCGCAGCACCTCATGCCAAGCTTCCTCCCGCCAGTGCCGCTCAAACACCTCTCTCTTCAAGTTTTCCAATCCCAGCGCCCGCGTCTCCTTAAACTCCCACACAAAGGCCCGCGCGCAGAAATATTCCAAAAACGTGCGATGAACAAAGGCATAATAGTCTGCCCCCAAAGAACACAAAATAAAGTTCCGTTCCCGCAACTGTTGAATCAGCAACCGCGCCACCGTTCTCGCATCGCCTACCTCAATTTCCTTCAAATACTCCGTCAGAATCCCTTCCAACTCCCGCGCCTCAATAATATTCCCCGCCAACCCCTTTTCGCTCGCCTGCATTTTGTGGGCGACTCGCCGCAACATCGCCTGTTTGTCCCGATAATCAATAGCCATCGGGTCTAATTTTTCATCCTCCAACTGCCGTTCGACATCCCACTGATGCAATAACAATCGCGACGCTTGGTTGTACAATTCCTCACGGTCTCTCGGTAATTCTTGATTGCGGTTCAAAATTGCCATCATCGTTAATAACAGCGGATTTCCAGCCAACTCGCGAATCGCTTTTGAACCCTCCACCGCCTTTCTTAACCGTTCTCGCTTGTGATTCCTTTCTCCCTCGTTTTGATAAGTCCGTTCGTGCCAGCGTTGAATAAAATCTTCAATTTGTTTCTCGTCCAAATCCTGCAACATGAAATGGGAAAACCCGGCATCGCGCAACCGCTGAGCCTTATACCCAATGACGCGAGAAGTTACAACAATACGCACTTTGTCGTATTGTTGGGTAAAGTTATGAATCTGAGAAATAACATCCTCTCGTTGCGCGCGGTCAAATACTTCATCTAACCCGTCGAATAGCGCAACTGCCTGTCCCGCTTTCAAATACTCTACCAACTGGTGCCGATTGAGATGATTCACCCAACCGCTGCCTTGATGAATAAAATCGAGAAAATTTTTGCAATGTCCTGCTTCGCAATCGCGAACATACGCCCGTAACTCGATTAAAATTGGAATTGGATATAGTGGCAGTTCAACTAACGGTTTTTCCGCCCATTCCAGCGCAATGTACTGCAACAGCGACGATTTTCCCGAACCCGGATCGCCCAGAAACGCAATATAAGAATTGCGCCTCTCCTTCAGCAACTCGGAAATAGAAAGAATCGATTGTTCTTGATAGCTTGTTTGATATTTATTTACCTGTTTGATTGTCCATTCTATCTCCAAGTCTCCCCGTTCTACCAATTGCCGCTGGAAATCTTTTGGCAACTCGTAAACCTGCGGCAAATATTCCCGGCATTCTCGCACATTCTGGGAGATAAACATCTGCCACAATTTTAACTCGTTGTAGGCGCAACCCGTTGTGTCCAAACTTTCTAACTTAAGATTGGCATAGCGTTCTTTTATCGTTTCCGCATACTTCGCCAAGTCACAATTGGGAGCAATTCCAGCTATTTGTTTTAGATTTTTTGCCGCTGTTTCTAAATGGTAGGAGTCAAACAGTTTTCCTAACTCTTCATTGTCGCGAACAATGTCCTCCACCTTTTCGAGATACTTTTGCCCCACGTGCTGCCAATTAAAGTTATCGGGCAATTCCGGAACCGGCTTTCTCGGTCGAAGATCGCGAAACAAAATTGGCGCTGCATTCTGCAACTTTTGCGGCGCAATCCGACGCACCCACGACTGTCTTTCTTCAGTTTGTAAGGTGTACCACCCTTCAATTAAGGGTGGAATTTGTAAGCTCGAACATTGAGGTAAAAAAGCGCGGCTCAACTCTTGCTTTACCGCTTTTAACCTGATATAATCCAACAAAGGTTTTTCATAATGGGAAAGTGTGCCGTCATCGACTCCCTTTTCTCGTAACTCGTTCAAAAAAAGCGCGCAAAACCCTTGAATTGCCTCCTTCACTGAATCCTTGGCAAACGGTTTTTGCGCAATTCCTTCTACATCCTTAATGCGCTCTTTAAAAAAATCCGTAACATAATCTTCCAGCGCGCCTTTGCCCAGTTCGGCGAGAATTGAACCGACGAGCAGGCTAACGGGCTCGATCATTTTTTACAAACTCCTTTTTGAGTATTTTTAGGGCTAGGATTGGCTAGGATTTGCGTTTTTCAGCACTGAAGTGCTGACTACGAACTGGGCTTTTGAATGAATTCCTTTTTGGGTATTTTTAGGGTTAGTGTTGGCTGGTATTTGTGTTTTTCAGCACTGAAGTGCTGACTACGAACTGGGCTTTTGAATGAATTCCTTTTTGGGTATTTTTAGGGTTAGGATTGGCTAGATTTGTGTTTTTCAGCACTAAAGTGCTGACTACGAACTGAACTAAGTATTTTTAGCGAACCCCTTTCTAAGTATTCTAAGGGTTAATGCTGACTATTCGTTGTATTTTTTTCAGTATTAAAGTGCTGACTACGAGCAGGCAGCGTAAAGAAAAAGCTACTCCCGTGGCCGAGGCGACTCTCCACCCAAATTGTCCCGCCGTGTTGCTTAATAATTTCGCGGCAAATCGCCAACCCCAAACCCGTCCCGCCTTTCTCGCGCGAATCCGACGCATCCACCTGCTGAAAGCGCCCAAAAATCTTCTCTAACTTATCGCTGGGAATCCCTCGTCCCTCATCCTTCACATAAAACAACACATCCTCGACTCGACGCACGATCCCCACCCAAATTCCGCCTCCGGTGTCGGAAAACTTAATGCCATTGCCAATTAAATTCGTCAGCGTTTGTAAAATTTGGTCGGGATCCGCCCACACCGGAACCGGCAGCGGACCGTCTGCGATCGCGCAACCATCGATCTCCAACCACAACGTCACCCCAGACCGTTCCGCCATCGCCTGCATCGTCTCCACCGCTTGCGCGATCAGCTCCACCGCATTACAATCGGTTTGCGCCATCTTCACCTTCCCCGACTCCATGCGCTCCAGGTCGAGAATATCATTCAACAACCGACTGAGGCGATCGGTATTACTCACCGCAATATCCAACATCCGATGACCCTTATCCGACAATTCTCCCAACCGTCCCGTCGCCAACAACCCCAAAGAACCGCGAATCGACGTTAAAGGCGTGCGCAACTCGTGACTGGCAATGGACAAAAACTCATCCTTCATCTGTTCGATTGCCTTGCGTTCGGTAATATCCATCAACGAAATTAACCTCGCCGTCTCCCCCTCCCAATTAATCTCCACTCCTCGCGTTTCCACCACCCTCAAACTCCCATTGGGACGATAAATTTCCACCTCAGTCTTGTCGTCGGCAGACAACGGCACCTCCAAAATATCCAAACTCTCGCCCAACAACTCCTCACCCGAAAGACCGAAAATCAACTCTGCCGCCGAATTCGTAAACCGAACCACCCCCGACGAAGAGCAAATCGCCACCCCATAAGCATTATTATCGATCGCGCGCCGCAACTGTTCCTCGCTCTCGCGCAGCGCCAATTCCGCCCGCGTGCGTTCGGCAATTTCCCGCCGCAATTCAGCCGTGCGTTCGGAGACCCGTTCCTCCAGGTTATCGAGCAATTGCGCCTGAGACAGCGCGATTCCAATTTGGTCTGCCAATTGTTGCAACAACTCCACCTCGTCAGCGTGCCACTGCCGGGGACGATGGCACTGATGAACCACCAAACATCCCCACAGGCGTTCTTGAGTAAAAATCGGGACAATCAGCTTCGCTTTGACCCCAAAGGCGGCGATGAGGTCGCGATCGCTCTGTGGCACATTATCCCTGGTCAAATCCTCAAAAATAATCGCCTTCCCCCCATTAAACCGGTCGAGATAAGGGGGACAAAAATAAGGTAACGGCGAACGATAGGTTTGTACTTGCGGCAGTTCCGATAGCACCGCCTCTTTCACCACCCGCGGCTCGAGATTCGTCTCCCGTTCGACAATAAAAACGCGATCCGCCTGCAATAGCGTTTGCACCTCCAACACTGTCGTTTGCAAAATCTCCTCAATATCGAGAGAATAACGAATCTTCAGCGTCAGTTCCGATAACAACTGCAGGCGTTTATAGGCTCGTTGCAATTGCTGTTCGGTTTGAACGCGCGCGGTGATATCAATCCCCACAAAAACCGCCGCCGTATCCTGTTGATATTTCTGAGCGACGATCAAATAATTGTGAGAAAGATTCTCCCCCTCAATATCAATAATTTCTGATGTTGAAGAGAGCGATCCTTGGAAAAACCGCTCGATTAACGCCGTAAACGGGGAGTTAGACGTGATAAAACCCAGCGGTTTGCCGATGAAGGCTTCGGGAGGGAGTTGAAACGCATCGGCGAGTTGGCGATTTGCACCCAGGTAGCGAAACGTCGGAGTGGGGGTATTGCGATCGCACTCCCGGTCTAAGCCAATCCAAGAGATAAAACCCGGCACCGCATCTAATACCGCTTGCAATTGTTCCTTCGCCCGCGAAAGGGCTTGTTCGGCGTGTTTGCGCTCGGTCATATCGTGGGCAATGCCGAGCAACTGATAGATTTCCCCCGTAGAGTCGAGGAGGGGAACGTAGGTCAACAGGAAAGTTCGCTCGCCTAAGTGGGGCAAGTAGAGCGTGCATTCTTCAGTTTGGCGGGATCGACGCGCGATCGCAACCTCCAATACCGAGAGCAACACCGAACTGACCTCGGGGGGAAAGACCTCAACATCCGTGCGACCGAGCAATTCTTCGGCGGATTTCCCCAACAGTCTGATCCCTTCGACGTTAATAAATTGATAGCGCCGATCCTTATCGTAGATCGCAAAAATATCGGGGATATTGTCTACAGCAGAGCGAAATCTCGCTTCGGATTTTGCCAGTTCCGACTGAATTTGAATGCGCTCGTTTATTTCTTGGCGGAGAATCTGGTTAGCTTCTCGCAGTTGGGCGGTACGTTCGTAAACCCGGCGTTCGAGTTGGGAGGCGAGATTTTGCAGTTGAGATTGAACCGCAACGCGATCGCTAATATCCCTGGCCACCAACAGTACGGCATTGGCTGAAAGGGGCGAAAGGCGAGCGTCTAACCAAACTTCGCGCTCTCCAATTTGGACGCAGTATTCGACGCGCGTCGTCTGTCGCTGGGCAAGGGTTTTGTCAATAGCCTCGAGCAGGAGGTCGGCGGTGGAGGAGGGCAAAACCTCGTGGAGCATCGTCCCTGCCATTTCTTCAGGCGGTTTAACCAGACTGGTTGTATTGGTCGGCGCGACTTTGACGCAGCGTCCGTATCGGTCTCGGATCAGCACCAAATCGTCCATTGCCGCCAACAGCGCTCGCAGTTCCGCTTCGGCTTGTTTTTGCTGCATCACCGTTCCCAACTGCGTCGCCACCGAAGAAACAAGTTCGGCAAGACGTTCGTCCTCCGAACGCATCTGAAAGGTCGAAGAGGCGAAGAAGAAAAACACCAACACTGCGAGAACGCGCCCGGGCTGTTGTTCGGACACCGGGGGAACGACAATGGGAACGGCGAGTCCCATGCGAATGCCGCAGGCGCGAACGAGGTCGTTGCGAATAAACCGGTCATCGGATTGGGTTTCCAGGTTTTGCATATATTCCGGCTGTCCTCGTTCCCACACCAGTCCGGGGAGTCCTTCTCCCGGGCGAAGGGTCAGCGCTTCGCTTTCGGCGCGAAAATGCGCGATCGCAGCGTTATAATTCTCTTCGCGACAGTTGACGTACCAAGCCCGACTGCATTCTAAAGCCGTACCATCGACGCTGGGAATCCATGCCTCGCCGTAGGTACAGACGCTCCGTGGAAAGTCCCGACTGCTCGCATCGCACACCTGTCGCAGCGCTGCGGCTAAAGCGCTTTCAAAATCGGGCGCTTGGCTAATGGCTTGGGTCACGTTCAGCAGCAGTTGCGTTTCTTCTTGGGCGCGCTGGCGTTGGAGAGAAATGCGATTCGCCGCGATATACTTGCCCAAACTTTGCGCCATCAACTCAATAATTTCTTGTTGGTGAATGTTGGGCGGTTGCGTTCTCGCCGTGCTGGAGGTAAAGTCGAGAGTGCCGTAAACTTCGCCGTTGACCCAAATCGGCGTTCCCAAGTAGGATTCCAAATCCTGGTTTGGGTAAACCGGATGGGCGCTGAATGGCTCGCGATCGCTGATATGGGGACGGGCGAGGGTGGTTCGAGCGCGCGCAACTTCGGCGCAGTAAGTTTGACCGAGGGGAAACTCTGTATCGGGGTCGAGGCCCTCAATGCGATCCGATCGCGCTGCTCGAATCCTATAGGTTGCGTCTTGAATTTGGCTGACAATTCCGGTGGAAAATCCTAAAATTTGACATCCCGTATACAGATAATCTGCCGCTAACTCTTCAAAATTTCTATAGCTTGTGGTATTTAAACGATGTAACTGTTTGAGATGGGCGCTAAATGTTTCGAGTCGATCGTTTTGCAATCGCAGTTGCTCGAGGGCAAAACGCAAACGCAATTGATTTTCGACGCGAGCTAACACCTCTTCTTTCCGAAAAGGTTTGGAAATGTAGTCAACTCCACCCACCCGAAATGCACGGACTTTATCGACAGTTTCGTCTAAAGCACTAATAAAAATTACGGGAATATTCTGAGTGCGCGGATCGGATTTAAGCTGAGAACACACTTCGTAGCCGTCCATCTCCGGCATCATAATATCGAGTAAGATTAAATCGGGCGGCATGGTTCGCGCCCCAGACAGAGCCAGTTTGCCACTAATAGCCGGTCGAGCCTCATATCCTCGTTGTGCTAGCATCCCCACTAATAAACGTAGATTAGCAGGAGTGTCATCGACAACAAGAATACTGCCTTGACAAGCGTAATTTTCCCGATCGCCCATGCCATCACTTTTTGACATTTGTATAAAGGATTTAAAGGGTAAACTTTCCTATCTTCCCGGGTTTTTCACAGTTAAACTTTAAACTGGAGTCAATTTGAGTCAACTTCACTCTAATCAATTCATCTGCTAGAGAGCAACTTTTATAACGAAATTAATGACAATGAAAGCGACCGAGGAAGCTATGGATATTAGGAGCAAGCAACAATCGTATCGGTTAATGGAAGCCCAGTTAACCAAAGCAACAGTCCATACAAACCTCAGCTACGAACTCCGCACCCCCCTCACTTCAATTCAAGGAGCTTTGGGGCTACTGCTGTCGGGCAAGATCGAGACCAACTCCAATAAGAGCCAGCGGTTGCTCGAAATCGCAGCTAATAATGTCGAACGCCTGTTGCGCCTGCTGGCAGCCCTGGAAAAAGATAAAGGTGCAGCCCTGCCCGTACTGTCGGTCGCAGATCTAGAGCGCCTGCGACTGGCGACGGATTTATACTCGGCCTGGGAGCGCGAGGAATTTGAACTATTCTATCAACCGGTAGTCTGTGCGAACACCTACAAGATAGCCGGATTTGAAGCTCTATTGCGCTGGCGGCATCCCCAACGGGGCTTCATCTCGCCCGCCGAGTTTATTCCCATCGCCGAAGAAACTCGTCTCATCGACCGTTTGGGATTGTGGGTTCTGCGGAAAGCGTGCCTTCAGTTGCGCCAATGGCAAGACCGGTTCCCCAGACATCCCCCCTTAAGCGTCAGCGTCAACTTATCGCCCGTACAGCTTTCGCAGCCCAACCTCAGCGAGAGAGTGCGCCGCATCTGTCAAGAAACCGGCGTAGCGCCGGGGAGTTTGCGGCTGGAAATTACCGAAAGCGTTTTGATCGAAAACTCCGAAGCCGCCATCGCCACCCTGCGAGAACTCAAAGCAATGGGCATTCAACTGTACCTCGACGACTTCGGCACTGGCTACTCTTCCCTCTCGCGGCTGTACGAACTCTCCATTGATGTCCTCAAAATCGATCGCTCCTTCGTGCGCGGCCAACAATGGGGCATTATTCGCGGAATTGTCCATCTGGCATCGGGTTTGGGATTAGAAACCATCGCTGAAGGCATCGAAACCCCCGAAGAATTAGCCCAGGCCCAGGCCATCGGCTGCAACCAATTGCAGGGCTATCTCTTTGCCAAACCCTTGGAAGCAGAGCGAGTGAGCCATCTCATCGCGAGGAGCTGGTCCGCTGCTTGCGAAAACGACGGACTGTGGAGCTGTTCGCTGCCAGCCGCCAGTTAGGACTTGCTGAATAAGTGTTGTGATGAGCACCGGGGAGCAGGGGAAGCAGGGGGAGCAGGGGAAGCAGGGGGAGCAGGGGAAGCAGGGGGAGCAGGGGGAGCAGGGGGGAATTGTATTTAATTTTTAGTTTTTAATTTTTAATTTTTAATTTTTAATCGGGTTTCAGCTTTATGCGCCCCAGTTAGAACGAGATTCCCCTCAACCCGAAAACCCACAGACGCGATCGCGTCCAATTTGTTTGGCTTGATACAGAGCCGCATCCGCCGATAAGTACAGTTTTTGCAAATCCGTACCGTGCTTGGGATACTCTGCCACCCCCCCGCTAAAGGTAATTCGCAGCGGTTTCTGACCCGCCACCAGAAACACCTCTTGACGCATGGCACTCAACAGCTCTTGCAGTCGAAAGAGACCCTCTTGCTGGGTCAGCCCGTACATCCCCACAATAAACTCCTCCCCTCCCCAACGACTGACAATATCCTCGCTCTTAAACGTCAAGCGCAACAACTGTCCCAAACGCTGCAATACCCGATCGCCCGTCGCATGACCGTAGCGATCGTTCACCGCTTTAAAATGGTCGAGGTCGATAACTGCCAGCGCGATCGGCTGCTCGTAGCGTCGCGCGAGGCGCAGGTAGCGATTCAACTCCTGCTGGGAGCGAGAGCGATTCGCCACCCCCGTCAACAGGTCAGTTTCGGCAATGCTGCGCAACAGACGAGTCCGCTCGAGCCGGTTGACAATGCGCGTCACCAACTCCGGTTCGCTCACCGGTTTGGGAACGTAGTCGTCCGCTCCCGCTTCGTAAATTTGCTGAATCGTCTGTACGTCGCGGCGCGCGGTCAAGAAAATAATCGGCAGTCCTTGCCAAGTTCGGTCGTTGCGCACGACCCGACACAACTCGATCCCATTAATACCGGGCATATCCACATCTAAAATTAATAAATCGGGAGCCGTCGCCTCTAGGGTCTCCCAAAATAAGCGAGGATCGAGGAGGGTATGGAGTTCGATGCCCCACGGTTCGAGGAACTGTTCGATGGCAGCCAGCAAAACGGGGTCGTCGTCGGTGGCGAGGACTTTGGCATCGGGAATGCGACGGCGTTTGAGCATCTCAATGGCCGTTTCAATGGCTTGGGAAGGAGAAACGGGTTTGGCTAGAAATGCGCGCCCTCCCAACCGCGCCACCGCTACGCGATCCTCAAACCCATCGCGCCGGGTAAACACGAGAACCGGGAGTTGGGGGTAATTTTGCGAAACCTCCTCGAGCAACTCCAACCCCTCGCTGTGCAGTTGGGGAAAGGCGAGATCGAGGAGAATAATATCGGGTTGTTCGCGCGCGATCGCTCCCCGCGCCTGGGGAATATCCGCCGCCACCTCCACGCGCAAATCCCAATGCAAACTTTCCTGCTCGATTTGATGGGTGAGTGTGGTATCGTCATCTACCACCAACAATAGAGGAGCATTTTTGGGAGACTGGGCCGCGATCGCTGTTTTTTCCCCAGACACAGCAACGCGCCCCACTTCCGATGACGACCCAGAGTCGAGAGCGGGAGATTTTTGGAGTTCTTGGCGCAGTTGAGCGACGAGGGTTTGTAGATTGGTCGCCAACGAAGGAGAAGCCGGTTCGTCCGTCGAGACCTTTTCCCATATCAGTTCGATTTCGCGGGCGATGTGAGAGCCCTCCGTAAAACCGTACATTCCCAGGGAACCCGCCAATTTATGGGCTTGCTGTTCGGCGCTTTCACGCAATTCTTCGGCGATCGATCCCGTTTTCAGAGCCTCGATTCCGTCTTCAACCGTTGCGATGCGCTCGAGAATCGGCCCTTTAAACCGTTCCCACACCTTGCGCACGGCCGTTAGGGTTTGGGCTTGGGTCGAAGGGGAGGGTTGGGCGATCGCGGGTTCCTCTTCCGAGGGTGCGGGCTTTTCAGGAGGCGGTTTTAAGCGATAGCCGATGCCATAAACCGTTTCAACCACCTCTGAAGCCTTCACCTTTTTCAACTTACGTCGCAATCCTTTAATATGGGCGCGAATCGTCTCTTCGCTCGGCGGGTCGTCGAAAGACCACAAATGTTCCAAAATCGCCTGTTTGCTAAAAACGCGCCGGGGATTGCGCAAAAAGAGTTCTAAGAGGCTGTATTCTTTAGGCGATAGGGGTAAAAGTTCGCCTTCCCAACTGACTTCGTGGGCGCTCGGGTCTAAACGCAACTCGTCCCATTCCAAAATAGGCGCGCCCGAAGCGTTACGGCGGCGCAATAGCGCTCTCAGCCTTGCAAACAGCTCGTTGACGGTACAGGGTTTGACCACATAGTCGTCAGCGCCTGCATCCAAACCCGCAATTTTATCATCGCTCGAATCCTTTGCCGTCAGCAATAGAATCGGGTTGGTATAATCTGAGTTGCGCAACCGGCGACACAAGCCGATCCCATCCAGGCGAGGGAGGCTGACATCGAGAACAATTAAGTCGTAGGTGAAAGCTCGGGCAAAATTCCAACCTTCTTCGCCGTCGATAGCAATATCGACAACATAATTTTGCGCGCTTAGGGCTGCGCTCAGGGTTTGGGCGAGTAATTCGTCGTCTTCTACTAGTAAGAGTCTCATCGCGATCGCAGGGCGGACATAGAGGTTTTGTTGACATCGTTGGCTCTCGCCTTAGCTGTGGCAGACGGGCAGTCTCTCGATGATTTTTTTTGCGAGTTTGAAGCTTGTTCCATTCTAAGGGAAACGAAGCGACGATTGGCCCTTAGACATCTCCATTAATCCAGATTCAACCCCCACAAGACAAGGGTTTCAGGCTCATTTCTGGAGATATCTATCGATCTTTTGTAAGCGATCGGGCATTGGGCATCGGAAATCGGGTATAGATAGGGCTTGCTGAAAAAGTTGTTGAGCCAAAGCCTCAAAAAGTGGGCTGAAAAAACATAAGCTAAGTAGGAATAAAGCGAAGCTTTATATAAATTTAAATAATCGGTAAATCCCTCTTTT
>JAXHVQ010000141.1:13667-16332 GCA_034189065.1 Cyanobacteriota bacterium | reverse complement strand
GTCTTTTTCTCCGGCGCGATCGCATTGCTCCAAATTCCCTTTACCCTATACTGGCAAATTGCCCGTTGGGGCGAACAAATTAGCCAACGACTGCAAGATAAACCGCCGCCTCAACGAGTACCGCAACCCCTGTGGAACATTTTATCCCCCCTTGTTTTTTGGACGAGTGCCATTTTTGCCTCTCTTTTTTACGGGGCTTACTGGTTATGGCGCATCCCGGTGTTGTGGCCCTCTCGCGCCCGAGTGTATTATAGCGATCGCCTCGCCGCCGGATATATGGGCAATCCCAACGCCCTATCTCGCGCGATTTTGAAAATGGCAATGGGCATGGCAAAAAGTATCGAACAATACCAGCAAACCTCTGGATTGTTAGAAGGATTTGACTTATTAATGCCCGTGGGACACCGACAAGGCGTTAGCCTCGGCAGTCTTCCCGATAAAACGCCATTTAGCGAAGTGTTGAGATGGGACTGTTCCAATCCCTATCGCCATTGGCTAATTTTAACAAACTCCCATCCCTTAATCGGCGATCGCCTTTATGTCCTCAACCGCTACGCCAATTATTGGAATCTATCGCCGGAAATCGATTTACCCATTTACGTTCCCCCAGCGCGAACGTTAAAGGAAAAGGCGGTTAAACTGGTCAATAGTTATAAAGCGCTCCCCATTTTACAAAGTGCGGTGCTCTCAGCGCTATTTTTGGGACTTCTCGCGCGCGGTCTTTTTTGGGCGATGGGATTTCTCAACGAAGCGCTTATTAGTCGTTGGGTCAGCGGCAGCGGGTTGATTTGGATGTACAATGCCGACAATGAGGTAATTGTTCGGGCGTGTTTGTTATTTGCCTTCAGCCTCAGTATTATTGTTTGGATTAACGGTTATTTTCCCGACGTTCGCATCTCGCCGACGCGCAACGAACCGCGCCTCCAAGATTTGTTGTCCGACGCAAAAGCGGTTCCCCCAAAAAGTCAAGGCGTTCGGCTAACGGGAACGCTCATTGGACGGGAGGGAGTTAGCAATCGGTTGGTGCAGGATTTATTGTTGCACACTTCCACTGGAACGATTAAACTCCATTTTTTCACAAAGTTGGGGCCGCTGGGCAATTTGTTTTGGGGATTGCAAGCACCTTTATTTTGGCTGCGCTGGCAACCGCTGCGACGGTTTTGCGATCGCTATATCCCCCTCCTTCCCCATCCCGAAACCTTTGTGGGACGCGAAGTGACGGTGACGGGGTGGTTGCGTCGCGGCAGTCCCCCCTGGATTGATGTCGATACCCTCCGCGCGCGCGATGGCAAGATGACGCGCAGCGGCTATCCGGTTTGGGTGACGGGGTTAGCGATTGCTGCTGCATTGTGGGGCGCTTGGTCCATTTGGCAGGCTTAAATGGGGCTTGCTGCACAAAGCTAAACCCTTATTAATCAATGCTTTTGCGGTGTATTAGGATTGCTTAAAAATTAAAAATTAAAAACAATTCCCCCCTGCTTCCCCTGCTCTCCCTGCTTCCCCTGCTTCCCCTGCTCTCCCTGCTCCCCCTGCTTCCCCTGCTCCCCCTGCTCATCACAACACTTATTTAGCAAGCCCTAATTGGCAGTAGAATATTTTTAATCGATGCTCCATTTAACCGTTCGAGCGGAAATACAAGGAAGTCCCTTAAAAATAGCCACGCGATCGCGTCCTTTTGCTTTAGCTTCGTACAATGCCCGGTCTGCGGCGGCGATGGCGCGATCGGGCAAATCGGCAGCCGTCGGCACGAGACTGGCAACGCCCACGCTAATTGTGACATAACTTGCTACCTCCGAAGCGCGATGGGGAATCGAAAGTTGTCTCACCGCCGCACAAAGAGATTCTGCCACCTTTGCCGCCTCCTCCAAAGCAGTACCCGCCAAAACAACGGCAAACTCTTCCCCTCCGTAGCGCGCGACTAAACCCGCAGAACCCCGAACTATCACGTCGAGAATGCGGGCGACTTGTGCCAAACACTTGTCCCCTGCTTGATGGCCGTACGTATCGTTGTAGCGCTTGAAGTAGTCTACATCGCAGATCGTTAGCGATAAAGGTTGCCCTTCGCGCGCGCAATGCTGCCAAGCCGCCGCAAGACATCGGTCGAAGTGACGGCGATTAGCTACTCCCGTTAATCCATCTAGACACGCTTGCCGTTCTAATTCCAATTCCAAGCGCTTTTGTTCTGTAATATTGCGTATGGTTAGGGAAAAACCGTCGCCTAACTTGACAGCTATTAAGTGATACCAACCGCGAAAGCGACCGCGATCGCAGGGAAAATTCAACGTTAAGACTTCCCCTTTTTCGACAACGGCGACGAATTGCGGGAAACAGTCAAGGTCGAGTTGAGCGAGAAGCGTTTTGAGGAGGGGCTGACCGATGAGGGTTTCTGCCTCTTGTTCCAGGAATTGAGCAACAACAGAATTGGCTTGCAAACAGCAGAAATCGACAATACTTCTGTTGTCGGGCTCTCGAATAGACCGGAGAGCGGCAATTCCATCTAAAGAAGAATCTAAAATATTTTTCAATAAAAGACGCGATTCTGTTAAACTTCTCTCAGTGATTCTTCGCTGTTTAACTTCTTCTTGTAAAGCTTTTTTTTGCACTTGAATAATAAGATGAGTCTTAATTCTAGCCGCAATTTCTTGAAATTGAAAAGGCTTTGTTA
>JAXHVQ010000141.1:0-13567 GCA_034189065.1 Cyanobacteriota bacterium | reverse complement strand
AAACTTCTCTCAGTGATTCTTCGCTGTTTAACTTCTTCTTGTAAAGCTTTTTTTTGCACTTGAATAATAAGATGAGTCTTAATTCTAGCCGCAATTTCTTGAAATTGAAAAGGCTTTGTTATATAATCCGCTGCACCCAAATCGAAAGCTTTGACTTTATCAAATATTTCGTCCAACGCACTCAGAAAAATAATGGGAATATCTCGCGTAGAGTTGTCAGATTTCAGTATCTCACAGACCTGATAGCCATCGATATCTGGCATTTTAATGTCTAGAAGAATTAAATCGGGTTTTTGGAAACGAACGCTCTCAATTGCTTGCCTGCCATTGTTTGCGATCCGCACGCTGTAGCCCAGCTCGGATAAAAGCTGGCTCAACAAGCGTAAGTTTAGCGCTACGTCGTCCACAACTAAAATACTTTCTGGAGGAGGTAACAGTTCCTCTAGGCTCATGGTCGGTTTTGGGAGTCAAATAGGGTCGATTTTGGGAATTGGCAAATTCGTCAAATACTTTTATCTTATTCCTTTCTTCAAAAATGCGAGAAAAGAACGTCCCTAAAATTGCAGCTCGCAGGTTCTAAGCTAAGACGCATCTAAAATTGGGATCCTCGCTCTCCCCGTCCCCCAGTCCCCCAGTCCCCCAGTCCCCCATTCCCCCCGTCAGCCCCACGAGCGGCGGTTTCATGCCCAACAGCTTAGCACTGGGGACGCGACTCGATTGAACCGAGAGAAATAGCTATTCCGGCGACAGCAAGCAGGTTGAGGCGGTGATGGACTTGTCGAGATCGCAGTAAACAACCACAAAGGAATCCTGGGGATCGTAGGATTTGACGAGATCGGCGATCGCCTTTCGTTCCGATGGCGAAACACCGTACTGGCGAAGCGTCGGCTCGAGGGTGCGGCGGGGGAGATACTCGAGGCGGGGCGTACCTTCGGGGGACTCCACCGCTAAAACAAAGCCGCGTTTGTGCGTTGGGTAGCTCTCGCGCGCGATCGCGCTAGCCCGACGATTATTCTCTTCGATGGAGTTCTCCTCCTCGAGCCAAGATAAATCTTCGGTTTCGGTGGAAAAGGGATTGAGGCGTTTGAGGAATTGAGCGATCGCCGACTTCGGTTTGGATGGCGCTGAGTCGGCACTCTGCACCTCGGGCGGTACAGCAGATCGCGAGCTTTGCTTGCGCTGTTGTCGCAGTTTGGCTTGTCGTCCCATTGTGATGATTGCGGTAAACTCGGAAAGTGCGTGTTGATATTGTAGCGGCTGAGGTTATGGGTTTCGGTTTAAGGGCTCGCCTCGTGTACAATTAGGAAAGATTTTGACGCGACCGCGTTTTCTCGCTACAGGAGATTGTTTCATGAGTGCCGATCGACTTTTGTTTAATTCTGCTTTCCTCTCTTTCACCCTCATTCTCATTGGTTTAGCCCTCGGCTTTTTGATTCTCAAGATTCAGGAAAGCCAAGCTAAATAACGGGACAGGTGGGTAGATAGGCAAATAGGCAGTGGGGGTTATGAAATGCAAGTTGCAGTAACGGGTGCAACGGGATTTGTGGGCAGTCGCCTTGTCGAAAAACTTGCCGAACGAGGCGATCGCGTTCTCGTTCTGACGCGCAGTTCTGGGCGGGCGCAAAACCGCTTTCCCGCTTCGAGGTTTCCCGATCTCGAAGTTGTCGAATATCAACCTCGTGTCTCGGGAAACTGGCAAGAACGCATCGCGGGATGCGATGGAGTGGTTAATTTAGCCGGAGAACCCATTGCCGAAAAACGCTGGACTCCCCAAGTCAAGCAGGATATTTTGCTCAGCCGCGTCGAGGGAACCCAGAAAATTGTCGAAGCGATCGCCGCCGCCGATCCCAAACCTCAAGTCCTCGTTAACGGTTCTGCTGTGGGTTACTACGGAACCAGCCAAACCGCTACTTTTGACGAAACCAGTCCCCCCGGCGATGACTTTCTCGCTCGAGTTTGCAAACTCTGGGAAGCTGAGGCGCAGAAGGTGACGGATAGTGGGGTTCGTCTCGTTATTGTGCGGACGGGAATTGTGGTGGGCGACGGCGGTGCGATCGCGAAAATGTTAACCCCCTTCAAACTCTTTATCGGCGGCCCCCTGGGGAGCGGACAACAATGGTTTTCGTGGATTCACCGAGAAGATTTAGTGAATATTATCCTCGAAGCCTTAAATCGTTCCGACGTAAGTGGAATTCTCAATGGAACGGCACCCAATCCCGTTCGCATGAATCAACTGTGTCAAACCTTGGGCGAAGTATTGAACCGTCCCTCTTGGCTTCCCGTTCCCGGCTTTGCCCTCGAACTCCTCTTAGGCGATGGGGCGCAAGTGGTGTTACAAGGACAGCAAGTTTTGCCTAAAGCCACTCAAGAAACCGGATTTCAATATCAATATTCTACCCTCAAAGCTGCCTTGGAAACTGTTGCTTCGTAAGTGTTTTTGAGGAAAGGGCAAATTTTTCAATTCAGTCGGAAAAATCAGGAAGTCATAATTTTTAATTTTTAATTCTTAATTTTTAATTGTAGAATGGTTATTTGGATAAATGAACAAATCGACCCGTCAGGCATGATTTATGCTTGTATCGCCAGTGAAAATGAAGAATTAGCAAAAGATTGTCACGAATCCTTTGAAAATAATCTCACAACCGAGCAAAAAACACGAGGCTGGATTGCGCGTCTGAGAACAGTTGAATCTTGGGACGACGTACCCGTAAATGCTCTAAAATTGGCATAAGTTTGTAGTGAATAATGAATAATGAATAATGAATAGTGAATACCGCTTACAAGGGGGATGGGAGGATCGCTTAACAAGGGGGACTTAAAGTTCACTCGTTGTAAGTAGGCGGGCGCAATTATTCGTAAAATAGCGATCGAATTCAAAATCATGAAACCCTCTTGGTAGCCAGTTTTCAGCTTAAGTTTCGGACTTTGGGTTCTAATGTTTATTTATGTCCACCTACTTACTTCACGCGCTTAAGAACCGCTATAGCATTTTCGAATGAAACGTAAACAATAAATAGCCCAGAATTCAAATCCACCGCGAGTAGGGACGTTCAATTGAACGTCCCTACGTTGAAATGGTTTACATCCCGTTCAGAAATGCTATATAGATGTTGACTCCCAAGATGACTAAGGACAAATGACAAATGACAAATGACTCAATAAAGTTGCACCAAAAAATTCTGACTGTTGAAGATGTCCTCGTTCAAAACCTAGCAGAAGAAGCTGTTTTGCTCAATCTTAACAACGAAGCGTACTACGGCTTAGACGAAATCGGAACTCATATGTTCGCACTTCTCCAGGAGTCTGAGACGATTGAAAATGCCTATCAACGCCTGCTCGAAGAATATGAAGTGTCTCCCGATGTTTTGAAACAAGACTTGCTCGACTTTATCGAAAAACTCCTCGAACAAGGACTAATTCGACTCGAAAATTAGTAACTTTCAAACTTTATGGAAGAATAGAAGAATACAGAATGGCAGAATTTACCAATAATTTGAGAGATAAGTGAGGAATGACTCAAAGTTGATAAGTAGGTGGGCGTAATTAAAAGAACAATATCTCCAGCTAAAACCCTTACCTGGCAAGGAATACGGTTTTCGAGGTTATGCGTTTATTTTTGCCCACCTACTTAGTATCCGATCGCGGTTTGCGTTCGGGGGCGGAAATGCTAGAGGGACGAATAACTGATAACGGGTAACTGATAACTGAAATGAGTGGTATTTGCGGGATTCTCAACCTCGACGGACAACCGATTGATAAACCCTTGCTCGAAACCATGACGGCTTATCTTAAGTTTCGAGGACCGGATGCGCGGGGAATTTGGAGCGATCGCGAAATGGGTTTCGGCCATACTCTCCTACAAACCACCGAGGAATCGGCAGCAGAACGACAACCTTACACCCTCAATGGCGAAGTTTACATCACTGCCGACGCTCGTATCGACGGACGCGACGAACTCGTGTCTCAACTGCGAACAGCAGGACAGTCGGTAAGCCTCTGCGAACCCGACGTTAACCTGATTCTCCACGCCTACCGCGCCTGGGGACAAGATTGTCTCAACTATCTCATTGGCGACTTTAGCTTTGCTCTGTGGGATAGTAGGGAAAAAACTTTGTGGTGCGTTCGCGACCCCTGTGGCGTAAAACTAATGTACTGGGCGCGAGTCGGCGAAACCTTCATTTTCAGCAATACCCTCAACTGTCTTCGCCTCCATCCCCAACTCTCTTCTCAGTTGAACGAAAAGGCGATCGCGGACTTCCTGCTGTTCGATCTCAACTTCAACTCCGACATCACCACCTTCGCCCAAATACAGTGCTTGCCGGGAGGACATCAGCTTACCATTTCTGGGGATAAAATTCGCAAAAAGGCCTATTGGACGCTTCCATTGCCCGAGCAAATTCGCTACCGACGCGATCGCGATTATATCGAGCATTTCCAAAGCTTAATGAATGCAGCCGTTAGCGATCGCCTGCGAACCCCCAATGCCAGCATCTTCTTCAGCGGCGGACTCGACTCCACCACCATCGCCGCAACCGCCGTCGAGGAAACCCGCAAACGCAACCAAACCCTCGACTTGCAAGCCTTTACCGTCATTTACAACCATCTCGTTCCCGATGGCGAAGAAAAATACGCCGCCATTGCCGCCAAAGCGCTAAACATCCCCCTGCACCTCCTCGCTGCCGACGACTACCAACTGTACCAGGGATGGGAAGACCAACTGCGCTTCCCCGAACCGTTAAATGCACCCCTAGCAATTGTCGCCCGAGATAAACTCCAACAAGTCTTCGCCCACAGTCGTATCGCCCTATACGGACAAGGAGGCGACGAAGCCCTCAGAATCGCCACAATTAAAGAAATGCTCCAAGGAATGCGAGGCGATCGCGTATTTATCGATGTTCTGCACTGTTTGTGGGGACATCGCCTCAAACCCCCCTTGGGAACGGGACTCTTAGGCAAACTTCGCAGCCAACTCGGCAACAGCAAACCGCGCCGTTCTCCCCTTCCCCCTTGGCTCAATCGCGACTTTGCCCGACGACTCAACCTCAAAGAACGCTGGCAGGAAATCAACGGACATCCCCTTCCCCTCGATCGTCCGCCGCGCTCGCTCTCCTATCACGGTTTGCCGCCCGCCCCAACATGGCACGCCCTCTTTACCCTCTACGATCCAGGCTGCTTCGGCATCCCGGTCGAAGTCCGTTTACCTTTTTTAGATTTACGCCTCCTCAACTACCTCCTTGCCCTTCCCCCCCTGCCGTGGTGCGTTGGCAAGCAACTCCTGCGCGTCGCCCTGAGCGGCAAACTACCCGAAACCATTTGCCAGCGCCCAAAATCGCCCCTGAGCGTCGATCCGGTGGGAGTTTTAGCCAACGCTCGTCCGAGACCGTGGTACCATAGACCCACCGCTTCCCAACTCGAGGCCTACGTCGATCTTGCCGCTTGGAAAGCATTGAACTCGGCCGAAACCGAGCATCGTCAAACCTGGTCGAGTTTGCGTCCGGCGAGCCTAAACAATTGGTTGCAGCAATTAGATTGAGGAACGGCGATCGAAACTCGCGCGGTTGCGTTTATACAAAAAATAAGACCCGTTCGTTACGGAGAACTTCTATGTCTGCCGACTCCAAAAATCGAAAGCGCCCCTACCATCAGCCCCAACTTAAACTGTACGGGGATATTAAAACGCTGACCCTAGCCCTCAGTACCGAAGATATCACCCAGGATAGCGCCGGCTCCTCTGGACCGGTCAACAAAACATTTTAACGGCATCCATGCCGCAATATCTCGTTTACGGACTTCCCCTAAGCTGCGATCGCGCTCTGCCCGGTTTGACCCTGTTCCCAACTGCGAGCGAGGCAATGCCCGAAGCGCGCGTCTTTCTCGGCGAGCAGCCGGATGCTTGGAACGAACTCGCGCAACAGGCGACACAATGGTACGTCAGTCCCGCCTGCCCCGAAAACGGCGAACCCAACTTGAGAGGGTGGCAAGTGGCGGGGGGCGAGTACTTTTGGCTGCGCTACAGCGATCGCACCGAGTTTATCCTCGACCGTCAAGGGCGACAAATTTGGGCAAACTGGGTTAAACCCCTAACATTAGAAGATACCGCCACATACCTGTTAGGACCAATCATCGGCTTTATCCTGCGCCTGCGCGGTTTCCCCTGCTTGCACGCCAGTTCCGTCGCCATCGGCGATCGCGCCATTGCCTTTCTCGGCCCGCCCGGAGCCGGAAAATCCACCCTTGCCGCAGCCTTTGCCCGACGAGGCTATCCCATTCTCAGCGACGATATCGTTGTCTTAAACCAGCAAGACCGACACTTTTGGGTTCCTCCAGGCTATCCACGCCTGCGCCTGTGGGACAAAAGCGCTCGCGCCCTGTTTGGTCGAGCCGAAGCCCTTCCCCGCATCGTTCCCAGCCACCCCACCTGGGACAAACGCTATCTCGATTTAAGCGCCCAAAGCTATCGCTTTCAAAAAGAATCCCTCCCCCTGGGGCGAATTTATATCCTGGGGACGCGGCAAAACCGACCCGAATTCCCCCAAATTAAGAGCCTCAAAGCCAGAGCTGCTATGATGTCTCTGGTAGCCAATACCTACACGACATACCTTTTAGATAAAGCGATGCGAGCCGTAGAATTTCAAACCCTGAGTCAACTGCTCCAAAGCATTTCCCCCAAACAAATCGATCCCCACACCGACCCCGATCGCCTTCCTCAACTGATCGATTTGATTGTGCGCGATGTGCGATCGTGAATTTCAGACTATTCTTGATCTGTAACTTGTTTTCTTTAAAGAGAAAATTAAGCGTCGAAAGCCATCGACTCGGTCGCCAAATCATCAACGATCATGCGGGACGTTAATCAACGCCAAACCCAAAGCAATTCCTCCCCTCTGTCAGAGTGGCTCCACCAAGTCATTGCCGAACCGGAGGTGCGCTTGCGCATTCGGTTGCGCGGCGACATTTTGCACCTGCTGTGCGAAAGTCCCACCCCTCCCCAACAAGCCGTGCTGATGTCTCGACTCACCCAGGCCCTCTCCTCCCAAGTCGAGAAAACGCGCAGCCTCACCCAGCGAGCCAAAGACCCCATTGAAAAAATTATGGTCTACGGTCGCGCCTTCGGCCACTCCCAAGCCGCCTGGGTCGAGGTCGTCGAGCTGTTGCAGTTGCCCCTTGACCCCTCGCCGCAAAGCGAACAGCCCGCCTCCGGTCCAACCCAACTCGCGTCCAACGAAAGCCTCGCGCGCATGGGTTCGACCGAAGCGATCGCGCGCCACCTCAGCGACCTCTTCTCCCACTTAGGCATTAGCATCAAAACTCTCGTCCAACAACTGCCCGACTCCCCCAAATCTGCTCGTAAAGGGGAACCGACAGCAAATAAGCGCCTGTGGGTCGTTTGCAACTGCGACTACAGTCCCGAAGCCGAGTTGTTGGCCGAACCCCTCGCCCAAAAACTCCGCGACCTCCAACTCAGCGGCTTTCGCGATGCGGTCATTCGCGCCCAAGTCAGCGGCGAAACGACTCCAGAATGGTCGCTGCAAGTGGATTTGACCCATCCCGATGTTATGCTGCGCCAATGGGCGCGGTGGGGCGACCCAGAGGCGATCGCGCAATTGCTGTGTCGCGCCCTCGATCCCCACGGCCTGCAAGCCCAAGCCGTCCTCAAAGATTCAACCCTCCACGTTTTTTGCAGTCTCCTCCCCGCTCGGCCCAAAGAAGCCCTCGCCTCGACCCTCGCGAAGGAGGCGATCGCGCCGTTGCTTGAAGATATTGCGCCCCAAGGCATTACTGCCGCCGCCCTCTACGGCGTAGAAGGGCCGAAATTCTCCCTCGACCTCCCCGAACATCCCATTTGGGTCGATTGGCTGCAATTGCCCGCGTCCCGCCGCCAGTCACTCGCTCTTTCTCCCACGGCAGTGGCGCGCCAAAATCGCCTCGATGCTTTAACATTTCTGTTCCAGCGCGCCCTTAACCCCGACCTGGAAACCCGCCTCGCCACCGGCGGAATTCGCGTCAAACTCTGCTATCGCGATCGCCTGCTGCATATTTTAGTCGAAGGGTTGGTTTGTCCGGCCCAAGGGCAAGTCGTCCCCCCCATTGAGGCGATGCTGCGCGACCTCCTCATTTCCGACATTGCCAGCGCTCGTATTTACGGACGCAGGGGCGGTCAGTCCTCCCCCGCTTGGAAGGTTCAACTGGATTTACTGTCCCTGTCTTCGGGGGCGGCGAAAACCTCCAACGCCACCCCTTTTCCCTCGGAGAAGGCGACACTGGAAAATGCGGTTTTAGGGACGGAAACCGCGATCGCGCCCCCTTCCCAGCCGGCGGACAGTCCCCTGCGTCAGGCGGCAAGGTCAATGCTCGGCGATCTTGCCAACGGACTGGCGAAGAGCCAACTTTTTGTCCCCATCGAGCAAACTGATTCCCTCTCTGCCGCCCTTTCGGGGGAAAGCGCGGGGGGGACATCGCCGGTTTGGATGGCTCGGGAGTTAAAAAAAGTTGCCCTTTGGGGCGGGTTGGGATTGTTGCTGGCGGTGCCTATCGATTGGCTGTTGGCGTGGACGGTGACGACGTTTCCGCCCCTTGAGAACGAGTCGGTTGCCTTGCCTGCGTCCCAGGAAACGGAGTCGGATGTGCCGGGGGAGGTTTCCGAGGTGGGCGATGGATTTAATGGAGAAGGATTTACCGGTTCGCGCGTTGAAAATGAGGCGGCAACGGCGGCGATTTTGGCGACGGCGCGCTCTGAAAATCCCTCGTTTAACAATCAGTTACTCGATGAGAAGTTGGCGCTGTACCAAGAACGCATTCGCACCTCTGGAGTCCCCGACGTACTGATTGTCGGCAGTTCGCGAGCCATGCGCGGCATCGATCCGGCAACCTTGCAGCGCGCCATCGCCCAACAAAGCGATCGCGAGTTGGAGGTGTTTAATTTTGGGATCAACGGCGCGACGGCGAAGGTGGTGGAGTTGATTTTGCGCCAGGTCTTGACCCCAGAACAGTTGCCGAAATTGATTATTTGGGCCGATGGAGCCCGGGCGTTTAATAGCGGTAGGCCCGACCGCACTTACGAGGCGATCGCCTCTTCTGCGGGCTATCAGCGGTTGCAGGCGGGCGATTTTCCGGGGATGGAACGGGAACCGCGATCGCGCCCGGGGACGTTCCGCGAAACCTCCCTAAATTGGCAGAGGATGGGACAAACCCTTACCAACGCCTATCAAAGTGTCGATGGCGGTTTGAACCAAACTTTGGCGAGTTTGTCGCGCGCTTACAGGAAGCGGGAGGAGTTGAAAGATTGGTTGCGATCGCGTCCTTTAGAGGGGTTGCTAGGGCCCTCCCTGGAAGATGAAATATCCCCTGACGTTCGAGAAGTCGCCGACGTGCGAGAGGCTATCGATCTCGACGGTTTTTTGCCGTTGGGAGTGCGCTTTGACCCCGAAACCTATTACACCTCCCATCCCCGCGTTGCCGGGGCCTACGATAGCGATTACGATTCCTTTAATATCGAAGGCGAACAGTACGAAGCTTTGGCAGAGTTAACCGATTATTTGAAGCAGTACCAGATCGAGTTAGTGTTTGTCAACTTGCCCCTAACCAATGATTATTTAGATCCCGTGCGCCGCCAACACGAGGAGGAATTTGTCGAACATATGCAGCAAGCGGCCATCGAACACGGGCTTATTTTTCGAGATTTAGGGCAGACTTGGCTCACTGAATACGACTTATTTTCCGACCCCAGCCATCTCAATCGCTACGGTGCCGATCGCGTTTCTCTTTATCTGGCTCGAGATTCGATGATTCCGTGGAATTAAATATTGGTCATTGAATAATGAATAATGAATAATGAATAATGAATAATTACCTCTCCTTAAAACCCGTGTTCTTTTCTTCCTTTACGAAAAGATTCTAGACCCAATTCATTAATTAATAAATCATCAATTATCAATTATCAATTATCAATTATCAATTGATAAAAACTCTATATTACAATGGAAAAGACAATCCTTTAAGAATTTTCTTCTCTTCAAACTGACTCAATCCTTTACTTTGAACTAATACCTGAAACCCGCCTAACCCATCGGGATTAATCAGTTGGTGGAGAGCATCTCGACGCTGCAAAACTTGCTGAATCTTGAACTTGCCGCTAGACAGTTCGGCGAGGCGATCGCTTAATCCCAATGCCATTAAAAACATTCCCTGTTGTGTCAATCCAAGGGTTTTAAAACCCCACGATTCCCCTTGGCGTTCTAAGGCGGTAAAATCAACATGGGCGGTAATATCTTGCTGTCCGAGGTTAACATAGGGATTGCTATGATGGCGATGTTGATAGTAACATTGTAAAGTCCCTTGGGAGCGCCGAGGATTATAATATCGCTGGGCGGAATACCCGTAGTCGATGGTGATGAGGTACCCTTTGCACAGCTTTTTCGCAACGGTTTCGAGCCAATTTAAGGCATTTAAATTAACTTCAGTTTGGTAGTCTTCGCCATAAACTGGAGGCGACAGGTCTATATTGATTTGTTTAAAGTAATCTTGCAGTTTCTCTGAGGACAGTTCCGCCGTAACTTCGGTTAATCCCGTTTCCGAAATTGTAACGTAAATTTCTTGTAACTTGCCATCCGCGATCGCAACTCGATGTACCGGAAACGCATCCACCAACTCGTTGGAAAAACAGCACCCCACAATAGACCTATCTTCGATTTCTTCCCAGGTTCTCCAACATATTTTAACTCCCTTGTCAATCCATTCCTTTGACAAATTTTGCTGTTGCTCAATTAAGCCAGGTGCTTGTTCGACAATAATATAATCGATCGCGTTAAAAAGAGTTGAAAAATTAAGATGTAAATGGTGTAAAATATCCGAAACCAACTGTCCTTGACCCGCACCCATTTCCAAAAGGGCAAACGGAACGGGACGACCCAATATTTCCCACATTTGCGCAAATTGTTCTGCGAGTAATTCCCCAAAATCTGTGCCGAGAGATACAGAAGTATAAAAATCGCCCTTTGCGCCAATTCCGACCTGTCCCGAACTATAATAACCGTGCTGGGGATGGTATAAAACTAAATCCATATACTCGGCGAAGGTGATGCGTTTTTGGGGGGAAGCTGCAACGCGATCGCGAACTAAATCGTAGAGAGAGTTTTTTGTTTTTTGAGTTAGGAATTGCCTTTGGTTCATTTTTAATATTCAATTTTCCATCAGGGATGATTCAATAAAATCATGGTGCAAGAAACGTCAGAACCCAAAAACCTAAAAAAACTACTAAAAAGACGCTATCGATTTAAAGCTCGCTCTTACTTTCAACACGGTTGGAAAATCTTCAAGGAAAATTGGCTTTTACTCGTGGCTTATTTTGCCGTCGTTGCCAGTATTACCGCCGCTTTGATTATTTTAGCGTTGTGGAAACCGAGCAAACTCAGTCTGACCTCGAGTTTAATCCTGGGATTTGCCTTGTTCCCTCCACTTTGGGCTGGTTTTTTTCAGGGAATTTTTACATTTTTCCAAACGGGACGGCTTAAATTACCCGATTTTTTCCGCAGTTTCTCCAACATTGCGCAACTGATTGTCGCTAATTTACTGGCGGCTGTTCTCATTTTTGTCGGGTGTTTTGTTTCATTGATTTTCATTCCCGGTCTTTATCTTATTGTCGGTTATTTATTCCTAACTCCCCTGATAATCGACCGAAGATTAAAGTTTTGGTCGGCGATGGAAACCAGTCGTTTAATTATAGCAAAACAGTGGTTTCGCATTTTCGCCTTCGTTGTCCTTCTTGGGTTAATGAACATTGGCGGCGCGTTGATTTTCGGCTTAGGATTATTTGTGACGATTCCCCTGTCTTACTGCGCGATCGCGGCGGCCTACGATGATATTATTGGCCTAGCCAAAAAACCCTCAATGACGAGCTAACGATTGCTCTTCATGACAACGCGCATGGCCAAAAAGCCCAAACCCAGCGCCGTCAGGACAATTAATCCTACTGCCGTCCCCAAAACCCAAGCGCTAATTTCAGACGATGACTCGGACTGACTCGGACGGCGAGATGGTTTTTCCTCAATTTCTGCAACCCAATTTTCGCTGTCGGAAACAGTGGGAATTAAGGGAGGTGTGGGAAATTGGTCTTGGACTTCAAGGCGATTGGGGGGGGTAAACGGTTCGCCGTATTCGTTAGAAGTCGATGCTAATTGTTGAAATTGTTGCGCCGAAACAAAAAGCTCAATCGCCTTTTTCCGCAGGCGTTGATTTTGCTCGAGCAATTGCTGGTTCTGGGTTTTGAGGGTATCGAGTTGCGCTTGAGTCCCTTGTAACTCGCTGGCAAGTTCCCGATAAACGCTGATAGGAACCGAAGCCCGAGACGCATTTGCCGTCCCCAAGGGACGATTTTGTGGGATAGTGGGCTTAAAAGATTGGGCTTGAGAGTGAGGCATTATCGCTATCCTTCAGTGTTAGATGAGTGGGGTGTGGCAGACATCCAATGCGAAGTTTCCCACAAATTTGGCTTCGGGAACAGTATTTTTGCAAAACTTCTCTTATTCTTTACGATCGCGCAATTTTTCGACCGTTGGTTCCCTCGCCTACCGCCTTTATACCTTACCTTCTCAGCAGCAGTGGAAAAAAGTGTCCGACCGGTCCGGTTCCCTTGCCAATGGGTAAGGCGACTTTTAGGGCTGCGGTAACGTACTCTTTCGCCAGACGAGCTGCAGAGAACGGGTCTTGACCGAGAGCGAGGTTTGCCGCGATCGCAGCGCTCAGCGTACACCCCGTTCCATGAGTATTGCGCGTTTTTACGGTTTCTGTCCTTAATATTTCAAAGTTATTCCCGTCAAACCACACATCAACTCCCTGTAATTTCCCGGTCATTCCTCCCCCTTTCACCAAGACAGCCGCCGCACCCGAACTGTGAATTTCTCGAGCTGCCGCCTTCATCGCTTCGAGATCGTCGATGGCGAAACCGCTTAAAATTTGAGCCTCGTAGCGGTTGGGGGTGAGAACCGCAGCGCGAGGGACGAGACAGCGAATTAGGGTTGCGATCGCGCGATCGTCTATGAGTTGCGCGCCCGTTCGCGACACCATCACCGGATCCACCACTAAAGAGTTTAGCCCCCATTGTTGCACTTTTCGAGCAACAATTTCAATAATTTCTGAATTTAATAGCATTCCCGTTTTTACCGCCTGCACCCCCATATCCTCAACAACCGCATCGATTTGCGCCTTCACCGCTTCTGGGGGGAGGGGGTCTACCCGCTGTACGCCTAACGTATTTTGAGCTGTCACGCAAGTCACAGCGCTTGTTCCGTGGACGCAATGGAAAGAAAACGTTCGCAAATCGGCTTGAATTCCCGCATCGCCGCCGCTATCGGAACCGGCAATTGTTAAGGCAATTTTTGTCATTGGTCATTGGTCATTTGTCATTGGTCATTTGTCATTGGTCATTTGTCTTTGGTCATTTGTCGTTCGGCGAGCTGTTAGCTTAAAACCTACCTCACTAAATTCTCAACTCACACTCTCCATTATTCATTATTCATTATTCATTATTCATTATTCATTATTCATTATTCATTATTCATTATTCATTATT
>JAXHVQ010000140.1:0-16587 GCA_034189065.1 Cyanobacteriota bacterium | reverse complement strand
CTCCGGTCAACGAACAACCTCCCGTTGAACAACCTCCGGTCAACGAACAACCTCCCGTTGAACAACCTCCGGTCAACGAACAACCTCCCGTTGAACAACCTCCGGTCAACGAACAACCTCCAGTCGAACAACCTCCGGTCAACGAACAACCTCCAGTCGAACAACCTCCGGTCAACGAACAACCTCCCGTTGAAGAAGTTCCTCCCGTTGAAGAAGTTCCTCCGGTACTGTATCCCGACCCCTTACCTGGCGTGGAAATTCCCGACAATAACAATGAGCCGGGAGTGGTTGACATACCAGAACCCGGAACGTTGCTAGGATTGGGTATTATTGGCGCTCTCGTCGGAGTTCGTCGCCGCAAATCCAGCCTGTAAACTGATTGGCAATACCATTTTTCAAAAATAGTGAGAGACTTGGTAAGTTGGGTTTAACGATAGTGAAACCCAACAGCGCTTTCACTGTTGAGTCTCGCGACCTCGACCCAACCTACACATCTTTGGAATGTCTCTCAAGAATAAAGAACAATGGTATAAAGTTATAGGAAATCTTTGAATGTTGGCTACGAACAAACCTCCATTTCTTTGAAAAGCTGGACGATCCCTAAAACATAGCCAGTCCTTGATTGAAATCTAACTTTGCTGAGATTTAAGGACAAAGAATGTTACTTCTGGCGGACAGTTAAGGCGTATGGGAATATCACTGAAACCCATGCCGCGATTCACATAAAGCTGATTTCCCGCTTCGCCATAATCATCGATCCAACCATCAACATATACCTCATCCTTGTGGGTTAAAGCTAACCACGACCATTGCGGTGAAAATGGCAGGCGAATCTGTCCGCCGTGGGTATGTCCGGCGACAGCAAAGGGTGCAGTGCGAGCGGGAAATTTTTCAAAGGATTGAGGATTGTGCATCATCGCGATCCTCGGACTTTCCGAGGGAACTTGCTCCAAGGCCTCTCGAACGCGATCGCGCTCTGCAATGCGCGAACCAATTCCGACTAAATAAAGCGCTTTTTGTTCTGGATTCTCAGCGTTTGTCTCCGACAGTTCGAGCTTCACTGCTTCATTTTGTAAAACGACGACACCGATATCTTCGAGTGCCGCTTCGACGCGCTGTCCTAATTCTGCTTTAGGGGGTTTATGGCTGTAATCATGATTGCCAAGTACTGCATAAGTTGGAATATTTGCTTCAGTTAGGGGACGAATAAGTTCGAGAACTTTATTGATCTCTGGGCTAGCATCTGGTAAAGAATGGTAAATAAAATCGCCACTAATAAGGACAGCAGCGGGCCGTTCTTCTACCAACTTGGAGATGCTGCGACGAATCGTATTCGTATTGTCCAGCCACATTCCAATCTGGAAATCAGAGACTTGAGCAATTTTTTTCCCCTCCCAGCTTTCCGGCAGGTTGGGGATATTAGCAACGGTTTCTGTTTCGTCAATGAAGTAGGGTTCGAGAAGTCCCCAAAAAACCAGCAAGATAGGAATAATGGGAAGAAACAATAAGAGTCGGAGTTTCGATTGTATTTTTTTCATTAACTCTTGAGTCAAGCTATTCGGGTTTTAAATTGTGACGCTAAATTTGCTAAAAAGCAGAGAGCATTAATGAGTTATGATTTACGAGTTATATAGCGTTTCTATTAGGGTTGTAAAACTTTGGCTTCGGAAGAACGGGAAAATAAAAGAATAGAAGAATGGAATGATTTGGGGGACGGGCGAGGAGTTACTCAAAGTTGGCGCTCCCGAACTGCTGTTTACGTTCTATTTAGAAATGCTATATAGAGGGGGAAGGTCGGTTTGAGCAGATTAACTTTCAACTCGGGCGAAGCGATCTAAAATCGTCTTATACTTCTCTTGAAGCTCCCGATTTTCCACGCTTAATTCAACACGCACTCGCTCCCCTCCATCAGATTGGTGCAGCGCCGCGATCGCGGCCAAAGCTTCGCTAGCGGCTTGATACGACGTAAATTCGCTTCTGAGAGTTGAAGCGCCTTCTCCCTCCTCGACTGCTCGATACTCTACTCCTACAATTTCTTCTTGTCCTAAATCGATTGTTGCCAATTGTTGAGTTTCAGACCCGACTTGTTCTACAATGAGTTTTTCCCGTTTGAGCGGCACTTGGGCGATATAAGTTTCAATTTCCTTACGAACGACAATTTCGCCTATTTTGTGCTTATTTCGCTTGACCGCTAACTTTTCTTCAAGTAAGGGGATATTATATTCTTCAAGAACCCGCGACCCATCTTTGAGGTTACTGTCGTCGCTCGAGGGGGTTTGGGAAGGGGGCTTATAAATGGGCAGGCGTTCGACTTCAGTAAGAGAGAGATTGACACGAAGCGATCGCGCTGTCGTTTCTACTGTCTGAATTAATTGACCCGCCAACCAAGCCCAAGTGGTGCGAGTTGAGCTATCAGAAGGCGAGATAACTAAATAGAGATGGCGATTTTTGTCTAAGAAAACCTTTTCGACTCGTCCGAAGATTTGGTCTTGAGGAGAGATGACCGAATATCCGATTAGTTGCTTGGCAGATTGTTGGGAAAGGGATTGGGCGGGCATTGGGTTGGATTCAAGTTCGGAGCTATTCATGATAATTTTGAACTCAGGAGCAGTTTTAGGCTAAAAAGGACAGGTAGAGCGCCTGAAAAAACGGCTCTACCTGTTTTGTGATGGCTTGCGGGGTCGCAATTTCTAGCGATTATCCACAACCGGTCTGCCGTCTGCCTCTACATCTAATTCCTCGCGGCGAATGGTTTCTGTCGATTCCACTGTTTCGCGATCGACTTCTTTGCGAACTGCAACTTCTTCGCGAACGTAGGCTTGCTTTTCGACATTTGCTGTTTCTTCGTAAACTTCCACGCGTGCGACTTCCCCTTCTTTAAAGTCTGTGGCACCAGGAGTAACGGGAGTTGTACCCGTTGGAGTGGTACGTTCGATGACAACTCTTTCTTTCTCAACGGGAACCGAAACGCGCGCTGTTTCCGTTTCTACTTTTTTCCCTACTGCAACTTCTCCCGCTTTACGACGATCTTTATCGGCAATCAAGCGTTCTTCGTACAGTTGGATTTTGGAGCGATCTTGCTCGTTTGCTTGATAAAGCGCAGGGTCATAGTCGTAAGTATAGTCGTTAGGAGTATAGTTTTGAGTGGTTGCCGCTCCAGCCACGGGTCGGTACGTACTCCTGACTCGTTCTTCGTATTCGTAGTCTACAGCCATATCCGGGCGGTACTCGGGTAAGCTTTCGGCTTGCTCTTTAGTCAAGCCTAGTACGTAAATTTTGTGGTTGGCGTAGTCCATACGCGCGCGTCCGACGGGCAGTAAAACTTGTTTGCCAAAGAACCAAAATCCTGTATCAATAACAAAGTACCGAAAGCGACCGCTTTCGTCTAATAAAATATCGTGTACGCCTCCGATTTTTTCTTCGCGATCGCTATAGACGCTATATCCTGTAATATCTTCACCTTCAAAAACCCGGTCTTTATAATCGGGGTAGACATCTCCAATTTTGACTAAAGCCATTTTGTTATTTTCCATTGCGTTCGTTACATTTATAAATTAAAAATAAACAAGCGTTTTGGAATCACCCTTATGAATGAAATCAGAGTTTTGGGGGTATGACTAAAGTCAGAGCAAGGTAAGGTGCGATGAGGGCGGAGGTAAGGGAGAAATGCACTCGCGCCTCGGGCGCGTTACCTTAAAATTGCGTTTAATGTGAAATAGATGCCGGGTTTCTCGATTGTCCGTTGCAATGAGCGCTTCTTCGAGTGCCTGTTACCTGTTAACTTATGGAGTAACTTTCTAGGTACGAATGCTTCTTGAAACCTCCCGCGCGATCTTCACATTTCTACGTTAATCATTATGGATTTATTGCGATCGGTTCCCATTGGACTCTATCTCGAAGAGCCCGTTACGTGGCTCCATCGACTCGATCCGCGCGTCAAGCTTGCCTGGTTGATGAGTTTTTTGTTTGCGCCGGTGTTAGCGACGCTGCCTTGGCGCATCGGACTGGTTGCGGTTCTGGTGTGTCTCACGCTGTCAGCGAGAATTCCTTGGCGGGTGTGGAAGCAGCAGATGGGTTGGTTGCTGTTGTTGGGCTTTTTTTCTTTTATGATTACCACTGTTGCTCCCGATGGACTCGGACTGGAGTATCAACCCCGTTTGCCTGAAAGCGAGCTGAACTTGCCTCAGCCTACTTCCTACGAGTATGTAATTTATGATGCCCGACTATTTACCGTTACCCGCCGATCGCTCGATTTGGCAGTTCGCCTGAGTACTATTATTTTTACGCTGATTTATAGCAGTAGTCTTTACTTATTGACAACGGCTCCCGAAGAAATTACCGCCGCGATCGAATATTTTTTCAAACCCCTACAACGCTTGAAAGTCCCGGTTACTGAAATTATTCTGACCTTAACGCTCTCGCTACGTTTTATTCCCCTGGTTTTGGAAGAAGTGCAAAATCTTTCGCGTTCCATCAGCACTCGCGCCATTAACTGGAAGCAACTCGGTATCCGTAGGAGCCTTCAAGTTTGGCTGATTGTCTGCGATCGCCTCCTGGAAAATTTGCTGTCGCGCGCCGAGCAAATTGCTGTAGCGATGGATGTACGCGGCTTTACCCATCCCAATCGACATCGGGTACAATGGCACATCTTACGACTGCGCGCGTTCGATTTGGCAGCTTTGCTCCTTTTGTTGTTGTTTTGGGTGGCGCGACTGATGTGGGGCGGGAGTCAGTAAGCAGTAAACAGTTATCAGCGAGTGGTGCGTAGTAATCAGTCATATAAGAGCCGCACCCATCTCCCCATCTCCCCATCTCCCCATCTCCCCATCTCCCCATCTCCGATCCCCATAGCTAATTCCTCGATCCCTAATATTAGTTCGTGAAATCTTAAAGATCGAGTCGATTTGAATACCGGTTCGAGCTATTATCATCCTAATGCCAAGCCGCGCCCCAAACGTCGCACTCAAAGGCTTCTCCCGTAAAAAATCTTGATGGATAATAACGAAAGCTATCTGAATCACCCCACATTTGGTCTCCTCTACAAAGTTTGCGCGATCGAAGCTCGCCAAGAACTGTTCACCACGCTTTACGCTCAGCGTCTTTTTTTCTTGGTGACGAGCGATCGCAACAGCCTTTCATTTTCCCCGGTTGGACGTTCGGAAGCGCGCCTTCTTGTTGAAAATCGAATGCGTCAACTCCGTCGCATCGGAGCTGTTAAAGAATACGAAGAGCTTCATAATATCCATCAATATACATTCCAGTAGTTTTATGGAAGTTACCCAGTCTACCTCCTCAATTACAGAGCGGATCGCGCAAATTCGCGAACAACTCCCAGAGCGCGTCCGCTTAATCGCCGTCACCAAACAGGTTTCAGTCGAAGCGATGCGAGAAGCATACGCAGCCGGAATTCGGGACTTTGGTGAGAGTCGGCTCCAAGAAGCCTTACCCAAACAAGAACAACTCCAGAATCTTCCCGATATTTGCTGGCACTTTATCGGTCACTTGCAAAGCAATAAAGCTCAAAAAACCCTCGAAACCTTCCAATGGATTCATGCTTGCGATCGCTTAAAATTAGCTCAACGTCTCAATCGCCTAGCCGGAGAACTCGCAGTGCGTCCCCAGGTTTGCCTTCAGGTTAAAGTTCTATCCGATCCGAATAAATACGGTTGGGAAGTTGCCCAATTGCAAACCGATCTTCCGCAATTAAACCAATGTCAAAATATTGCCATTCAAGGATTAATGACAATTCTGCCGTTAGGTCTTTCGGAAACAGAAGCCTTAGCAGCCTTTCAAGCAACTCGCGACTTAAGCTCCCAAATCGGGCAAGAAAATTACCCCAACTTAGCTCTCGAAGAATTCTCAATGGGAATGTCGGGAGATTATCTTCTCGCCGTGCGTGCGGGGGCAACAATGGTTCGCCTGGGACGGATAATTTTCGGGGAAAGACCGCCGGTGGAGCAGTAGGCAATACATAGCTAGGGGATAAAGAACAAAAGTACCACTCAGCAAAAAAATTTTCTCTCTTTGTAGATTCAAATAAACATTGGGAGTAAGATACAATAGTCCAGTTCGATTTGGCGCTCGAAATACCTCGAGTTGGTAATCAATTTGAGGCAAAGGCGGGTTAAAGTTAGCGTAATATCAGATCGCGCGAAGGGACTCATCGCCTTCACCGTGCCTCGAAGGGAAACTGAAAAACTCAGCGCGCGCGCTGAGGCAGGTCTACTCTAGGTTAAACCAGTTGCCGATGTCCAGCGAAAGAGTTGAGGAAAAGGAAATTGTGAACATTTTTACAAAGCTAAAAGATTTTGTCGGTCTCAATGAGGCAGAGGAATACGAATACTACGAAGAAGAGGTAGAGGCAAACGACTACCCCGAAGAAACCCCGCCCTCTGTGGAAGAAGAACGGGCCGCCCGCAGAAGAAACCGCGATCGCACAGCAGTCCATCCAGCAGCAGAAATGACAACATCCACTCCCAGAAGTAATGTAATTGGTATGCCAGGAGCCGCAACGGGCTTCTCTGAAGTGCTTGTTTTTGAGCCGCGCACCTTTGAAGAAATGCCCCAAGTCATTCAGGCGTTACGCGAACGCAAGTCGGTGGTGCTGAATTTGACGATTATCGATCCCGACGAGGCTCAACGGGCGGTTGACTTTGTGGCTGGAGGAACTTACGCTATCGACGGCCATCAAGAACGCATTGGAGAGAGCATTTTCTTGTTTACCCCCAACTGCGTTCAAGTTTCGACGCAACTGGGCGCGCTGCACGAAATGCCCCAAGTGCCGGTGGCTCCTTCCCCATCCTCGGTGGGACAGCCCCAGTCGTGGACTCTCGATGAAACTCGTCTAGCGCAGTAAGGTAAGAGTGGCTAAATTTGGCGCAATCGGCGGCGGGGTAATGGGCGAGGCCTTGTTATCCCGCCTCATCGCAGAGCAACAGTACGCACCGGAAGCCATCGCAGTCAGCGATCCCGCCCCAGAACGACGCGACTTTCTCCAGCAAAAGTATGGCGTGCGGGTGACGGCGGATAATCGGGAGGCGGCAGCAGCGGATGTGGTGTTGCTGGCGGTGAAACCTCAAGTTTTGGCGGCTGTGGCGGCGGAACTGGAAGGGGGAAAGGCTTTTGGGGATGGGACACTCTTGATTTCTATTTTGGCGGGCGTTTCGTTGAGTCGGTTGAGCGAGGCTTTTGGTACGCAATCGATTGTGCGGGCGATGCCCAATACGCCTGCGACGGTGGGTGCGGGAATGACGGCGATCGCGGCCGGTTCTGGGGTTACACCTTCGCAAATGGAAGTTGCTAGGGCTTTATTTGCCGCCGTTGGGGAGGTGGTGGAAGTGCCGGAATCCTTGATGGATGCGGTGACGGGACTTTCGGGCTCGGGGCCGGCGTTTGTGGCGATTTTGATCGAGGCGCTGGCTGATGGTGGCGTGAAGGCGGGACTGCCGCGCGCGATCGCGGCCCAACTTGCGCTGCAAACGGTTCTGGGAACGGCACAATTGTTGCACGACGGCGGCTTACATCCAGCAGAATTGAAGGATCGCGTTACCAGTCCTGGGGGGACGACTATTGCTGGGGTGGCGGAGTTGGAAAATCGCGGATTTCGGGCGGCGGCGATCGCGGCAGTTGATGCGGCTTATCGGCGTTCCCAAGAGTTGGGCAAAGGATAGTTAAAAATTAAAAATCAATAATTAATAATTGAGGTCGAGTGCCGGTAGGTTGAGGAAAAATTCAACGGTTCGGCGATCGCGCGAAAACTGGCGTAAATCGCCTTCTCGTTGCTCCCGTTGCGATTGAGTCGCAGTGTTACTATTGGGGGAGGATTGGCGATCGCAAGAGATGTTGAGGATGACTATCTTACCGTTGTCCGCGATCGTTAAATGGCTTTTATAAGGATAGCAACATCGAGAGAATACTAAATTAGGAGAGACCGAAGGAGCCATATGACACTGTTAAACGAGCAAGATGAAACCCAGCTTCTTTTAGGCGACTCTCCCAACTCGAGTCAGCTTAAGTCGTTTGCGATTAACGGTTTGTTTGGCTTTAAGGATATCACAATTCCTTTTGAAAAAGAAGCTTTAATTCTAATCGCAGAAAATGGAGCGGGAAAGACGACGATTTTAAACGCGCTTTACTATGCAATATCTTGCAAATTCCATAAATTGAGTAGCGTAGATTTTGAGTCAATCGTTCTGGAGTTTAGCTCTGGCGAAAGCGTTGAGATTAAAAAGACCGATCTGAAATGGCTATACGAGCGCGGTGGTTTTGAAATCATTACTGATTTGCCAAGTAGAGAACTTGATAGATTGCAAAGAGAATCCCGAAAATATTTATCATCTGAGTTATTCCGCTCGTCGTTTTTTCATTATTCAACACATGGAATAGTTTCGTCTCAAAATATTAGAACTCTTGCAGAAAGCTCAAAACTCACAGATGAAGAAGCAGAAGATAGAAGGAGCAAAATAAAAGAAACGATTGATAGAAATATAAATGAACTGATTTTGTACTTTCCTACTTATAGAAGGATTGAAGAGGATTTAAAAAGCTTGGGATATGCAGAAGACGAAGTTGAAGAGTTAGACTTCGACGGAGAAGGAAAGCTGATTCAATTTGGAATGGACGATGTAATTGCTAGATTGGAAGAAATAAAAACAGAGATTAAAAATTCAGCGCTGAATCTATTTTCCAAAGCAACAGGCGAAATCTTAACGCAGTTTGTAGAGGGAGTTGAAATTACTGAGGAAATGAGAAACAGTATTCAGCCAGACACAATAAGCATCGTTTTGAGGCGTGTTGGCGAAAATAATATTTCTAAATCCGATCGAGAAAAGATTGAGGAACTGGTGAGTTCGGGAGAGATTAATTCAAAAGAATACGAACAGTTGGTTTATTTTTTGTCCAAGCTAGTGAATTTGTACCAGCGACAGAAAGAGAAGGATGAGTCCATTAACCAGTTTGCCCAAATATGCAATCAATATTTAAGCAAAAAGCAAATCATTTATGACGAGGCAAATATTGATATATCCATAAGGACTGAGGGCGGTCAAGAAATCGACATTAGGAATCTTTCTTCTGGAGAGAAACAGATCATATCACTTTTTTCCAAGATTTACTTAGAATCTTCCGAAGATTTCATTTTATTATTTGACGAACCGGAATTATCGCTTTCTATAGAATGGCAAAGGCTTTTATTACCCGACATTCTGAAATCCGGTAGATGTAAGCTACTTTTGGCAGTTACCCATTCTCCATTTATCTTTGATAATGAATTAGATTTGAATGCCCGCGATTTGGATGAGTTTGTTCGAGAGAGGTAAATGTCAGTCGAAACATTAAGAGCATCTAGAGATAAAGCTGTTGTTATATTTACCGAAGTTAGCAGGCTATACAAGAAAGATAAATCGGCGTTATATTGCTTCTTTGAAGGTGAAGATGGTCAATACTATGGGGTTAGAATTGATACAATTGCAAGACCTAAAAAGCCTTTTACTTTTTCCTGTAGAGGGAAAGAGGGCGTTTTAGGAATATACAAAATGCTTTCGAGGCGCAAACATTATGCAAATCTTAAAGCAGCTTATTTTATCGATAGGGATTTCGATGTCTCGATTGGCAAAAGCGGTGTCAGCGGGATTTATGAAACTCCGGGCTATTCGATTGAGAATTTTTATACCTCAGTTGAATGTTTTTCTCGAATTTTGATAAATGAATTTAAACTGAGAGAGTTAGATGAAGATTTTGATAAATGTATTGCGCTTTACCAGAACAGGCAAAAGGAGTTTCACGACGCTGTTGAGTTGCTTAATGCTTGGTTAGCCTGTCAAAGGGATAAAGCTAGTCGGCTCACAATATCAAACCTTAGCGTTTCGGATTTTGTATACATCAACTTAGACAAAATTGATATCAATTACACAGTTACGGATTTGCATTCCAAATTTCCGAGGGCAGCTAATATCTCTCAGAAAGAGCTAGAGAACAAGCGAGACGAGCTGAATACACGAACTCGACAAAGGAGTTTTAGGGGAAAGTTTGAAATCGAGTTTTTGCTGAAGTTTCTACAAAAGCTTGTCCAAGAAGCAAATCAGGGAAATTATCCTTATTTCACCCAAAAACTGAAAGTTAAACTGAATATTTCAAAAAAAACAGTTATTTCTGATTTATCTCAATACGCCGACACGCCAGATTGTCTTTGCGATTATTTGGAGTCGCTGCGTTCGGCTGCTTCAAACTAGCGATCGCCTCAAACGTGGAAGGGGGGGTTTCTATAATCTGATAGCCTAGAAACAGAAAACCCCCTTACCCAGATGTCTCATCTTTTCGATCGTCCTCCTAGCATCGAACTGTTACAGTGGTTAGCCAAAAACTCCCTTCGGCAAACCGACATTTTACCGATGGCGATTCGGTTGTGGGTGATGCTGCGATCGCTATACGGCAGCAGCGACGATCCCGTCTACCTCCACAGTTTGGGAGAACAATTTGGGTATGCTGACTGGCGCAACTGCTTCTTTCTCGAAGTCAAATCTCACCATCGAGGCGATCGCATCGCTACCCCCCATCACTCCCAATGTCCCTGTTACAAAACCATTGTCCATTGGCTATTTCACCCCTCTACCGGCATGACTGAAAGCCGCTGGAGGGCGGACTTTGCGCGACATTATTCTCCCTCCCTTGCGGAAATGGAACGGGTGTTGAATCCGGTAGACTGGGTGTACAATCCTGCCGAAGGACTGTCGGAAACCCAGTGGCGATGTTCTTTGCAACAGCGCTATCAACTTTCTCAAACCGAACTCAACACCCTAGCGCGCGCCGTTGAATACCCAGAACGCGAACGCCATAAAAACCGTCCTTTTGCTGTTTCTCGCAAAACTCTCAAAAAAGACTTTAAAACTTTAGTTTCCTCGGGTTGGCTAACTGCAGACAACTATCAATATTGCAAAGTTCGAGAGTTTCCCTCGCTGCCTATTTCCAACTCCCATCGCGTTCATTCTTTCTCCGATTTTAGCATAACGGGACAGTTTCTTCAATCCGATTTAGCTGATTTTGTCCAAAAGTTTGCGCCGCCGATTAATGGCGTTCATCGTTTCTTCCTGCACGTTGAATATATTATCTCCGGTCAACTTTACAATCGAGTCGAGGAACTGCAAAATCAACTCAAACGCATCTGGAGCGAAATCCCCGTTCCTCCGATTCGTTTAACCTATCGCAGCTCAAAACTATACCAAGATGAAGTCAAATGTTTGGTTTGGCCTGCGTGTATTTGGTACTTACAACGCGCGCCTTATCTGTTTGCCTACGGTCAAATCCCTGGCGATGAAACTCAAATTGGTTGGTACGATTATCGTCTCGATCGCATTGAAGATTTGCAACAATTAAGTTGGGACTCTCCCGATATTCCTCTCCCCTTGCGCTCCTGGGAAAAAACGCCGGTTCCTCCTGAAAAAATTTCTCAATGGATGAGCGAAGCTTTAGGATTTGAATTTTATAAGCCTCCCGAATTAATGCTGTTGCGCTTCGACCGTTATTTTTATAGCAACTATATTGCAGAAACCCAACGGGATGCTTTGTTTCAAAAGTTAACCCACCAACAGGCATTGAGTTTGGCGAAAAAAGCTCCTCTAACTTTTGAAAAGAGACGGAAACTCCAGTTGATTTTGCAATCTCGTTCCCCTCAAGATGCTTATCGTCGCGTCAATTATCGCACGGGAGATAATAATGTCATTATGCGATTGCGCGCTTGGGGTCAAAATGTAGAGGTTTTACTGCCGTGGGATTTACGACAACGGATGCGAACGGATTTAGCTGCAAGTTGGAGGTGGTATGAGTAAAGAATTCAGGGTTCAAGAGAAGGGAGGTTTTAGGAAATGTTCGTACAGAGTTTAGAATTGAAAAATTTGCCCATTAAGAGCATTAAAAGAAATGACGAATAACTTTAAATTAGCACAACGGTTTGAATCAGCTTTAGTTTACGCCAATCAACTTCATGCCGGACAAGTCCGAAAAGGAAGTAATATTCCCTATATTTCTCATCTGCTGGGTGTTGCCGCTTTGGTTCTGGAGGATGGGGGTTCGGAGGATGAGGCGATCGCTGCCTTACTTCACGATGCGGTGGAAGATTGTGGCGGAATTGAAACCTTAAACCAAATTCGCGATCGCTTTGGCGAATCAGTTGCACGGATTGTTGCCGGTTGCACCGAATCGGAAACCATCCCCAAACCGCCTTGGCGAGAACGCAAGGAACGCTATCTTCAACAGTTGCGCTCTTGTACGCCCGAGGTTTATCGGGTGGCGATCGCCGACAAACTCTACAACGCGCGATCGATTCTCATGGACTATCGCCGCCAAGGAGCATCGGTTTGGCAGAAATTTCAAGGGGGTTCTGACGGGACGCTTTGGTTGATGAATGCAGTTCTCGACATTCAACCGCCAAGTGCCGATCTCCTTGCTGAGGAACTCGCTCGCGTTGTTCGGGAATTAGAGGGGACTCTGGTTTGATGCGATCGCATTTTTGATGAAGCGACGGAGCGATCGTTTTGTAGCCAAGAAAAATGAATTTGGGAATGGAAATCGAAAGGAGAGAGGATTGCTACCTCTCTCCTTTTTAGCGTTTCCAACTAATCCGATTTAACCCAGTCGGTAGGGTGCATTTTTCCAGATATTCCTAAAAATCTGAAAGAAAGTTTCCAACTAATCCGATTTAACCCAGTCGGTAGGGCAGTCAGAGCAAAGGAGACAAGAGTCGTGAAGAGAAAGGTTTCCAACTAATCCGATTTAACCCAGTCGGTAGGGGGTTCGCCAAGGGGTTTTCTTGCCCGCAGCTGCAGATATTGTTTCCAACTAATCCGATTTAACCCAGTCGGTAGGGAGGTTCTTGTTTTATCTCTTAAGGCATACATATAGTGTTTCCAACTAATCCGATTTAACCCAGTCGGTAGGGTTAAAGAGGCAAGAATGTTTTTCTTCTTTCTTTTTGTTTCCAACTAATCCGATTTAACCCAGTCGGTAGGGTATTTCAGGGTGTTTTGATTAAAACAAACTTACAGCGTTTCCAACTAATCCGATTTAACCCAGTCGGTAGGGTTGGTGATTTCTACTGTACTTTCTTCTGGCGCGGCATGTTTCCAACTAATCCGATTTAACCCAGTCGGTAGGGTTTGAGAGATTTATCTCTTAAAACCATGTCTTAAGTTTCCAACTAATCCGATTTAACCCAGTCGGTAGGGCCGGCGAAGCCGGCCCCAAGGTGCACCTGCGGAGTTTCCAACTAATCCGATTTAACCCAGTCGGTAGGGCTGTTCACCGCCCCCATGTCCGCAAACGGGAAGTTTCCAACTAATCCGATTTAACCCAGTCGGTAGGGACAAAATGATTGCATATGTACCGCCCGCCGTACCGTTTCCAACTAATCCGATTTAACCCAGTCGGTAGGGAGTTCGTCTAGGAGACCTTGCCCCGTAAGGGTTTCAGCCGCCGAATCGACGCACCTCTTAGAATTATAGTCTGCGACCCAAAAATTTGTCAATTCAACACCCCTCAAATCCAGTCAGGGCAAGGCATCGACGCACCTCAACATAAAAATGCGGGTTTCAGCCATTGAGGGAGGTGCGTCGATTAGTACACTTCCCGATCGCAAAAAACTTCCAAAGCTTTATTGTACAAGGATTTTAGCCATTTTTCTCCCCACGAACCGGCACCAGTCCCCCCATCGACGCACCCCGATCGCTGAAAATGGAGACAAGGTGTATCGATCGCTCTCCCAACAGGAAAATCAATTAAGAGAGAATAGGAGAAAGCCCTCTGCCGCTGATGGAACCCTCCCTTTCTACCCCAATGGTATATTCCTCATACCATCCTAAAATCCGTTGACCAAGGACACAGGACAAATGACTAGCTATTTCATGACTCCCAACGGAGACACGCTGAAAGTTGGGTTTAACCTTGAAGTTTCTGCCGATGGCGATCGCGTCGTGCGCGATGTCCGGGCGCAATGCACCAAATTGGTTGAGTCGGGACAACTCCAAGGCGGCAAACTCCTGAAAATTAACGGTCCCCAATCGCTGTTAGGCAGCTATGTGATGGCGCACCAACTGGGGCATTTATACAGCGCGATCGCGGTTGCCGATCCCCGTTTGGGAGCCTATGTTACCGTTATAAGTCAGACTCCCGACTATCCCTTTGGTCGCCGGATCGACATGGAAACGGGTCAACCCCCCCCCTGCACGGCGAAAAACCCTCCAGAGGAGTTGCACGCCCACGAATCCGTCGGCGCGCATCCACTCCCGATGGGTTTGTCCTCAACTGTTGATGCGCCTTCGGTTCGCCTTGATTGGGATGGCGAAATTCTCAACACCCAACTCAACGGCGAAGTCTCCGCAGACGGCGATCGCATCGTTGTCGAAACTAAGGCGCAATTGCAGGCGTTAATTGAGTCGGGACAACTCAGAGGAGGCAAAGCACCCCTCCTCATTAACGGACGCTTTTCCGTTCTCGCTTCTTTTGTCATTGCCCAACAAGTCGCCCATTTGTATGGCGCGATCGCAGTTTGCGACCCCAAATTGGGCGAACCCGGACTCGATAAATACGTTGTCGTCATCTCTCACAGTAACCATCGAGTGGGAGACACCATCGACGTAAAATATCAACCGTCCCCTCCCTTCAAAGTCGTTCTGTGCGGTCCTCCCAACACCGGCAAAACCTGTTTGCGCGAAGGACTCAAGCAAGCCTTACTTAAGATTCCCAATCCTCCCGACTCCTACGTCATCTCCGGCTGTCCCGACGGCGATGGCTCTTGGTTTTCCGAAACAGCTCGCAGGAATCCAGCACTTGCCCGACAGTTCAAGAATGACTACAAGGCGAAGTTTACCCCAGAGTTTGCCAAAAAGAAAGCCAAAGAAATAGACGCGATCGGCAATCCGATTTTGGTGTTTGATGTGGGAGGCGAAATTTCGCCCGAAAATCGCACAATTATGACGAAGGCAACTCACGCGGTTATTTTGGCGAATACAGAAGCTAAAGTTCAACAATGGCAGACCTTTTGCGAGGAACTCGATCTTCAGGTTATTGCCATTCTAGAGAGCGATTATCAGGGGACGCGCGATCGTATCAAAAGCGAATCTCCCCTCCTCACCGGAAGCGTTCATTCTTTAAAACGCGGCCAGGATACTTCCTCTCGTCCCGCGATCCAAAAACTCGCTCGGATTGTACGCGATTTAAGTCTTCAAAAACGGTAATGTTGGGCGGGTAGAAGGAGCGCGATCGCCTCAAGTTTATCTGGACAAAAAGGCGATCGCTTATACAATATTTAACAACTCATCCAACTATCAAATCCAGCGACAAAGGTGCACCTGCGCTGCGCTAACCCACCCTACAGATAGAGACTTTGCGTAAGTCCTAGTTCAGTAGGGTGGGTTAGGTGCGGGCATAATTTTGAGGAAAAAACCATAACTTTTCATCCGCTCCGTAACCCACCAATTCTAAATTTTATAATGCAATATCTATTTTTTCAAAGGATTAGAAAAGTCGCATTTAGGATTGCTATACGCATAAATAAAAGGGGAGAGAAGGAATTTTAACTTCTCTCCTTTTTAGAGTTTCCAACTAATCCGATTTAACCCAGTCGGTAGGGGTGGCTCCAATGAATCGATTCTATTGCGCCATTCTAAAAAGTTTCCAACTAATCCGATTTAACCCAGTCGGTAGGGTTTAGTATGATATAAATAATCATACTTCATATAAAGTTTCCAACTAATCCGATTTAACCCAGTCGGTAGGGCTAAACGTGCTTTTAGATCCTAACGACGTATCAGCGTTTCCAACTAATCCGATTTAACCCAGTCGGTAGGGCTATATACTTGATTGCAAGGGGTACGCAAACCCCTGTGGTTTCCAACTAATCCGATTTAACCCAGTCGGTAGGGGATGACCGACATATGTCGGGCTAAAAATAGCATCTATTAACGTTTCCAACTAATCCGATTTAACCCAGTCGGTAGGGTAGCAGGAACAGGAACAAAAAACCTATCCTGTACCGTTTCCAACTAATCCGATTTAACCCAGTCGGTAGGGTGAGCAATCATTAGAGTACAATATCGAATTTGTTATAGGGTTTCCAACTAATCCGATTTAACCCAGTCGGTAGGGGGGTGACATAAAGACGATGTTTACTGCTAAGGCAAATGGTTTCCAACTAATCCGATTTAACCCAGTCGGTAGGGTAACCCTCATACCCGGAGAATATGTAGTCACGTTAGAGTTTCCAACTAATCCGATTTAACCCAGTCGGTAGGGGGAGTTAGTAGCTAGGCTTACACCCTATCTAATTATGTTTCCAACTAATCCGATTTAACCCAGTCGGTAGGGGCGACGATTAAAGCAACAAGCTGCAGATAGAAAAGTTTCCAACTAATCCGATTTAACCCAGTCGGTAGGGTTTTTGGTCTTGCTTCCGATTTTCGCATCCCTGGCGAGTTTCCAACTAATCCGATTTAACCCAGTCGGTAGGGCAGGGGTATTTTTTACCCCCCCCCGAACCCCAACCCCGTTTCCAACTAATCCGATTTAACCCAGTCGGTAGGGTCTGAAGCTAAAAAAAAT
>JAXHVQ010000014.1:43134-63030 GCA_034189065.1 Cyanobacteriota bacterium | reverse complement strand
ATTAAAAATTAAAAATTAAAAACAATTCCCCCCTGCTTCCCCTGCTTCCCCTGCTTCCCCTGCTTCCCCTGCTTCCCCTGCTCCCCCTGCTCATCACAACACTTATTCAGCAAACCCTAATTACCTCTCCTTACGGACAACTCACGGCAGTCGTAGGTTCCCTCTCTGGCGCGTGTCCTTAAAAGAAGAGGATTGAAATCAAGGTTTACCCGATCCCGATTTATTTGACCGGAACCGTCCACCACGCTAAAGCGTATTCCTGCTTGTCTTCGTGAACCTGTTGGCGATAGCGAACTCGGATTTTATATCTTCCCGTTTCTGGAACTTGACAAAATATGTGTTCTATGCTATCGGCTTCGCTGGTCGAAGCACACAAACTCTCCTCAATCTTGTCGCTATCGACTTTCATCAAATAAACATCGAGATTATTGAGACCGCGATCGCGGAAACTCTCGCCCACATCGAACTGTTCGTTGCCATTCTTATCGTCGAGTTCCACCCGACGCTGCCAAGCGAGAGAAATCGAAGCATAGCCGCCTGCTTGCAGGGGTTGTTCGAGAACGTAATCTCGTCGGGATTCGGTTTCGACGCTATTATAATCCCAACCGATAGCGGGGACGGGAGCATCGGGAGACCGCCGACCGGGACTAAACTGTTGATAAGCGCGAAACGCATTGAGATGGCCCGTTCCCATTTCAATATCCAAAGGAATCTTGCGATCGCCATAAGCATCGCCTTCCAACCAAGTTCGATCCTCCTTATCGAGTGTGGTGCGTCCCATTCCCAACAATAAACCATCGCCCGGGTCTTTCACCTTATCTGCCGAGTTCAACAAAACCGCCTTCATCACCTCGCTGCGGCGCGCGTCAACGGTCCAGAGGGGAGAACCCTTGCTCAGTTGGCGATCGCCATATTCCTGCAACAACGCCACCGTTGCGGTGACATGGGGTGCAGCAAAACTCGTCCCCGAAACGCGAATTCTCCGCCCTTGGAGATCGTACACCTCAATTTGATTGCCCGGGGCGACCAACGCGATCGCGCGCCGATCTCCAGCATTAATTTCCCGCTGGATTAAACGCCTGCCAATGCCAATGGGCAAATCGCTTAAACTCGAAAAATCCAACTTCGCAAACCGGCCATCGCGCCGCATAGTCGAAGCCACATTAATGCCATTAAAATTATCCGTTGGAATGGGAATCCCGCCGCCCCCTTGATTTCCCGCAATAACATAAAGGGTATTGTGAACTCGAGCGGACCAATCAACGCACTGGGTTAACAACGCATTTCCATCCAAGATTGGATTATCGCGAGGATCGCGTTGTAGGGGTTCGCCAAAACTAAAATTAATCGCCCGTACGTCGCCGCTATTTTGCACTGCCACGTGCTGAGCCGAAAGACATTGCTCCGGCTGTGCGCCACTACGAATATTCCCCACCGCCGAAGCGTAAAGCCGCGCGCCCGGGGCAACGCCCGGTAACGTCTTATCTCGACTCACCATTACCGTCGCCACCATTGCCGCGTGTTCGTCTACGAAGGTATTCGCCTTCGCCAGTTTGTCCCGATGAAAAACACCTTGCACCGCTATAGCGCGATTGTCCGACGAAGCCTTATCCAAGCCAAACTTTCCCGGACGACCCACTTCCACTTGTCCGATGCCAATTTTGCGACCGAGCAAATTGTAAGGCTGGGCGTGCAGGCGCAACGCTTCGATGCCGCCGCTACCTACTGACGAAGTCTGCAAAGCAAACGCTGGCGCAATTCCCGCTACCGTCAATACACTTCCCACAATCCATGCCCGTTTCTTACTCATCAGTTCGCCTAAAAATTAAAGTCTTCAGTTGTCATCTGCCGCGCAGCGCATCTTTTTTTTGGGTTTTGGCTCGTCTCGGTCGGAAAAAACCTAAAGATTTTGTTAAAATCATTACCAACGAGTGAAAATTAGGGAGAACCACCAACCATGACCCAGAAACAAGTTGTCGTTGCGCCTTCTATTTTATCGGCTGACTTCAGTCGTTTGGGAGAAGATGTCAAAGCCGTTGCCGATGCAGGCGCAGATTGGATTCACGTCGATGTGATGGATGGTCGGTTCGTTCCGAATATTACCATCGGGCCGTTAATTGTCAAAGCTTTGCGTCCGGTGACGGAAAAACCCCTAGATGTTCACTTGATGATCGTCGAACCCGAAAAATATGTCGAGGATTTTGCCAAAGCCGGTGCGGATATTATTTCTGTTCACGCCGAACATAATGCCTCGCCTCATTTACACCGCACCCTCGGTCAAATTAAGGAATTGGGCAAACAAGCCGGTGTTGTTCTGAACCCTTCGACTCCCCTGGAGTTAATCGACTACGTACTCGAACTTTGCGACCTCGTGTTAATTATGAGCGTCAACCCCGGTTTTGGCGGTCAAAGTTTCATTCCCGGCGTTTTACCGAAAATCCGCAAACTCCGTCAAATGTGCGACGAACGAGGACTCGATCCTTGGATTGAAGTCGATGGCGGTTTGAAACCGGGCAATACTTGGCAAGTTCTCGAAGCGGGTGCTAACGCCATTGTTGCAGGTTCGGCAGTCTTTAATGCCCCTGATTATAAAGAAGCCATTGAAGGCGTACGCAACAGCAAACGCCCCCAAGCCCAACCCGAGTTAGTCACCGCGTAATCAGTTACCAGTAATCAGTAATCAGTAATCAGTAATCAGTAATCAGTAACCAGTAAACAGTAAACCTTTCCTACTCCCCGTCCCCCGCTCCCCTGCTTCCCCCGCTCCCCTGCTTCCCCTGCTTCCACTCTCCCCAATCCCTATGGCCTAAACTCCGAACCTAAAATCATCGAACCAATACCGTCGTCGGTAAAAATTTCGAGTAAAATAGCGTGAGGAATGCGGCCGTCGATGATGTGGGCGGCACGAACGCCTTGGGCAAGCGATCGCACGCAGCACTGAACTTTAGGAATCATCCCTCCTGCAACAACGCCCTCCTTAATCAAATCCCGAGCTTGTTGAATCCCCAGGTGAGTAATTAAAGTAGAAGTATCCTTATAATCGCGCAAAATACCAGCCGTGTCGGTCAGTAAAATCATCTTTTCCGCCCCCAGCGCCGCCGCAATTTCACCAGCAACCGTATCGGCATTAATATTGTGGGCTTGTCCGTCTTCGTCAGCCGCCACGCTAGAAATCACGGGAATATAGCCAGCGCCCACAAGGGCTTCAATGACTCGAGTATCGATGCGACTCACCTCGCCAACGAAACCCACTCCTTCTTTCCCCAGATGGCGCGCCCCAATGAGATTTCCATCCTTGCCGCACAACCCCACAGCAGAGCCGCCAGCGTGGTTGATGAGGGAAACCAATTCCTTGTTAACGCGGCCGACGAGAACCATTTCCACTACATCCATCGTATCGGCATCAGTGACGCGCAGTCCGTCTTTGAATTGCGGTTCGATGTTGAGTTTGGCCAGCCAACTATTAATTTCCGGTCCGCCACCGTGGACGACAACGGGACGCAACCCTACGCACGAGAGGAAAACGACATCTCGAATGACTTTATCTTTGAGGTTGGAATCTTTCATCGCCGCACCGCCGTACTTAATGACGACGGTTCGCCCCGCAAATTGCTGAATGTAGGGTAGGGCTTCGCTGAGTACCCTCACTCGAGTGGCTTCGGCTTTTTTGTAGAATTCGCTTTCGCTGCTCATTGATGACAATTGAGAACAATGTTAGAAATTGGGTAGAGGTCTCCCTGAGATAGCCTGACGATTCAGAACTCTGGCGGGTAAGACATTCTTTAGCAGTTTAGACTATTTCAAAATTAAAAATTAAAAATTAAAAATTAAAAATTCATCAAACCTTGACTTTTCTGATGTCTCGGTTTAGTTCGCGCCCCAAGGAGCGTACCTTGACTCGGATTCATCTCCCTGTACGCCAAACCTCAACCGCCTCGGCAAAATTCGTCTCGCCCATTAAAATACAGCGTTTGAGAAGTTGGATATCCAGCGTTTCTAATCCCGGCAGTTCGCTCTCAAAAACTTCCTCGTATCCTTGTTCGCGTAAATGATAAAGTCGCAGCGTACCGTCTTCCCAAAACCACACTTCTAACACGCCTAATGCTTGATATTTGGGCAATTTACTGAGTCCCCCACTGGTATAAACGACCTCAATTGATAAGTCGGGAATTGACTTGGTTTCTCCTAAACAAAACGACTTATCGGCTTGAGTCGAAGCTTTGCCCGTTTTTTCCTGGGTCATCGAACCCGTGGGGTGAAATTGTATGCCCTGGGTTAGGAGAAAAGTTGTTACTAAATAGCCAATAATTTCCGAAAAGTTTTCGCGTTGGAATCCCGGCATGAGAATTTCAATGGTGCCTGCGAAAAAAGAGAGTTTGACTCCGGGCGAATCCTCAGAACCCTTCTCAATTAACTTGAACTGCTCCCAGGTGCCGTTAAGTACCACTTGTTGGTCTATTGCTTTGGGATTTTCTAGAACCTGTGTCATTGAACCATACCGCAATCTCCTGCGTCTATCGTAGCGCGATCGCCGATTTTCCTCGATCTAAATCCTCTTTTTTTTAAGGAGAGGTCACTATTCATTATTCACTATTCACTATTCACTATTCACTGTTCACTATTCACTATTCATTATTCATTATTCATTATTCATTATTCATTATTCAAATAGACTCGCTATAGCAAATTAGCCGATTCGTACAAGCGACGCAAAATCGCCATAATTTTCTCGCCATATTGGGCATCCGCCGACCAGCGTCCCGAAAGTTGTCCGACAAGGGGCGCAACGCCGCGCGTGACGAAACGAAAGCGGGGATCCACCACTTCTTGGACGAGGGGTTCTAAACTCCCATAGGCTTTGAGGTGCTGAATGTGCGCCCTCACCCCAATTCTCGCGCTGGGGAAGCTGGCCCCTTCTGTACCGCCGCCGATCGCCCCCAGGTTGGCAAAGTTATTTTGCGAGGGTTTAATCGTCGAACCAAAGCGCAAGTAAGAGGTTTCCAGGCACATTTGGCAGAAGGCGATATCGTAATTCACCCCTTCGATAGATGCTTCTTCGCGATAAAGTTTGGGCAATTCGGGGAAGTTAGCGAGGGCATTTTCGTTATTATTTTTGAGAAACATCTGAAGTTGCACCTCAGAGGTGTTGCCGGGACTCATGATGCGATCGATTAAGCCGGGACAAACCGAAGTAATGGAACGAATAACGACGGCGCGCGCGGGGTTATCCCAACCGACGGAAATATTAAAGTCTCGCAAATCCACGGCTTTGACATAGACAACTCCGCGATATTGAAAGAGGCGAATGTTGGGGCTTTGGGTCAAATCGACACCCAAGCGATCGACGAGATCGACGGGGATATAGGAGTTCCCATTGACCAGGATACCTTTTTCGCTGTAATTTTGAGTGTTGAGGCGGATATTTATGGCAGGATAGGTGGGTTCGATGGGACCCAAGCCGGAAACTTCCCTCACCCAAGCTTCGAGACCGTCTGCGATGCCTTGGGCCATGTCTCTGCGACGGTTTAAGAGGAGGGAACGGTCTTCGGGGTTGGAGAGAAAGCCCACTTCGAGGAGGAGGGAGGGAATGGCGACTTCGCGACAGAAACCGAGACGGCCGACTCCGGTGGCAGTGTCGGGTTTAGCCCCGCGACTGGGAAGTTGGGGAAGGCGGCGCAGGAGGTTTAACAGAATCATTTCTGCGTGTTTTTTGCGCGCGTTATTGCCTGCGATGTAAAATGCAGTTGCGCCTCTGGCGGTGGGGTCGGAAAAAGCATCGGCGTGAATTTCAATGGCGACATCTCCTGGGCGATCGCGCGCGTTAATCCAGGCGATGGTTTGGCGCAGACTGAGGGTATCGGGAACCGAGAGGACTTCGTAACCGCGCGATCGCAATTCTGGAACGATTTGGTCGCGCAGCAAAATCATCTGTTGTGCTTCTGTGGTTCCCCCGATAACTGCCCCGGGGTCGGTTCTTCCGCCTTCAAATCCTCCATGACCGGCTGAAATAAAGATTCTTCCCATTCTCGCTTTTTCCTATTGAACCCAGTTCGCGCTCTCAATAACTTATCAGCACATGGGCCATTTTTAACGACGGTTAAGATATTTTATGCGCGCTGACTCTGCTGTACAGCAGATAAAACTCCGGCAAGGCAGATGGGGAGAGGGGGTGAGGAGGTGAGGGGGTGAGGGGGTGAGGGGGTGATGGGGTGATGGGGTGATGGGGGGACGGGTTCAGAGTTATGGGTTATTCGTAGGGACGTTATATATAACGTCCGTACACGGTTATGGGTTCAGAGTTATGAGTTATGGGTGACGGGGTGACACAATTAATGTGTAGTCAGAATTTATGGAATTGGTATAACTTACCTAAAACCTAACATCTAACACCTAACACCCGAACCCGATGGCAAATCAAACTCTCGGACTCGATCCCCAACTCTCTCAATACTTGCAGTCGGTTTCTGTGCGAGAACCGGAGATTTTACAGCAGTTGCGCGCGGAAACGGCGCGGCATCCAATGGCGGTTATGCAAATTGCTCCCGAACAGGGTCAGTTGATGGCGTTGTTGGTGCGGTTGATGGGGGCTCGCAAGACGCTGGAAGTGGGCGTATTTACGGGATATAGTTCTCTGGTTGTGGCTTTGGCGTTGCCGCCGGAGGGGAAAGTTGTCGCTTGCGATATTAGCGAGGAGTATACCGCGATCGCGCGCCGCTTTTGGCAGAAGGCGGGCGTTGCCGAAAAAATTGACCTTCACCTTGCGCCTGCACTCTTAACTCTCGATCGCTTTTTGGATGAGGGGGAAGGGGAAACCTTCGATTTTGCCTTTATTGATGCCGATAAACGCAACACCGATAATTACTACGAACGGGCTTTAAAGTTGGTGCGTCCGGGGGGATTAATCGCCATCGATAATGTGTTGTGGGGAGGAAAAGTGGCAGATCCCGCAGTCCAAGATAATCGGACGAAGGCGATTCGCGCGTTTAATGAAAAGTTATACCGCGACGAACGGGTCGAGATTTCAATGGTTGCGATCGCTGATGGGTTGACTTTGGCATTCAAGCGCGATTATTCGCCTGCTAAAAGCAAAACTTCGTCATAGAGCGGCTGACTAATTCTAAATCGAGCTTGGACAATTAAGTTGTTCATGATGGGCCGAATTGTCGAAATTAGCTTTTTATTCTTGGCTTCTAAAAGTACGCCTAGCAATCCCGTAATATCTAGTCCCTCGCCGACCGCTATTTTCCTGCCCAATTGTTCGTCAATAATCAATAACTCTGCGTCAAGTTCTAGCGCTAGAGCAATTGCCTCGCATTCACCTATATCTAAGCGGGTTTGTAATCCTTGGACTTTTGTTAAATTATTAACCGCCTGAACTCTAATCCAAGGGAGGTTCGGTACCGCTGCCGCCTGAGTGTAAATAGCTGCGACTTTCGCAATTTCGTCTGCCACTGCCAAGGGAATAATAATATCGCCGTAAATTTGTTGAAGAAGCGATAGTTGACCAATTGCGGCTAGATTGCTTAAGGGTGAAGTATTACAGACAATAGTCATAAACGGTTCAATCGTTTTAGGGTAGAAACATCAGTTTTTAAATCTTCAATGTCGTAATGGACAAAAAGATCGCGACTTGCCATTAGATGTTGAAATTGAATCAAATTTAGACCTAGTAAACGACTGGCTTTTCCTATGCTGATTTTTTTGCGTTGAAATAGGATTAGAACGAGTTCTTGAATTAATTCTGCTTCTGACATCTGGGAAGCTTTGACAATTTCATCGGGAATAATGACACTCATTTTGTTTGATTGAATAATTTGACAAATAAAAACAATACTCCTATTAGCTGCTAGTTTACTGCATAAGCTGTAAACTGACGCTTAAAAGCTGAATGAAAGCCAATTACAATATCCGAAGGAGGTACGCCTAATTGAGTCAACGTTTCGCCCACTCTCTCTTCGGTTCCATTGTATTGAATCCAAATTTTACCGTCTTTAATATCAAAGTGCATTACTGGCCCAAAAACGCGCTGGTCTTCATCCCATCCGACATAGGCAAGTTGATAATGGTCGCGCTCGGAGTCAAAAATAAGTTCCGATTCGACTTCTCCTTTGTCGGAGCTAGTTTGAGCGTGTTTGGTCAAAATGTCTTGAATCAACTGTCGGTAGAATTGAATTTTATCCATTATCCATTATCCATTATTCATTATTCATTATTCATTATTCATTTTTCGCTAACTTCAACTGCTTCTGCTTTTCTTGTTGTCGCGATCGCTTCTCTTCCGTCAGCGTCTCGAAACAGTGGGGACAAGATATCCCTTCCTCGTATTGCGGCGACTGTTTATCGTTCTCGGAAATGGGATGTCCGCAACTACGACACAAGTCGTAACTTCCCGATTCTAACCCCGGTTTAACAGCAACTCGCTCGTCAAAGACAAAGCATTCTCCCTCCCACAAACTCTCTTCGGGGGGAATTTCTTCTAAGTATTTAAGAATGCCCCCTTGGAGATGATAAACTTCCTCAAATCCTTGGCTCAGTAAATAGGACGTTGCCTTTTCGCAGCGAATGCCACCGGTGCAAAAAAGAGCGACTTTTTTATGTTGGGAAGCATCGAGATGAGAACGCGCGTAGTCGGGAAAGGAGCGAAATGACTCGGTGTGAGGATTTTGCGCGTGCTCAAACGTGCCGATCGCGATTTCGTATTCATTGCGCGTATCGACGACGACAACTTGGGGATCCTCGAGTATTTTATTCCATTGCTGAGGGTCTACGTAGGTGCCGACGCGATCGCACGGGTCGATCCCCGAAACGCCTAATGTGACGATTTCTCGCTTCAAGCGCACTTTTAGCCGTTCAAAGGGTTGATTCTCGCTCGACGATTCTTTTGCCTCGAGATCGCTCAAACGGGGGTCAGCGCGCAAAAAACCTAGCACTGCGTCAATAGCCGATCGCGACCCTGCGAGGGTTCCATTAATCCCCTCTCGAGCCAGCAAAATCGTTCCTTTCACCCCTCGATCCTGGCAATAGCGCAAAATCGGGGGTTGCTTTTGGGCAAAATCGGACAGCCGCACAAATTTATAAAACGTTGCAACAACTAGGGACATTTGGGAACTCGAACAGTTTGAGTGGGAGGCGATTGTCGAGAAATTTCTTCGCTCCCCTATGCAATTGGCACCATCCTTTGTATAATAGCAAGAGTACGCTAGATGCGCCGACTTCTCAAGTTGAAAGACGGCCTTCGCCCTTGGGGGTATAGCTCAGTTGGTAGCAGCGCCTGCTTTGCAAGCAGGAAGTCAGGAGTTCGAGTCTCCTTACCTCCATACAACAATCCGCGATCGCCTTCCATTCCTTAAGAGCGTTCTCCTAGAGATTGCCCTTAAGTTTGTTGAGCGATCGCAAACTTCAACAACCCCTCACAGGCATCCAAAAGTAAATCGATAACATAATTGAACCCCTCCTTCCCGCCATAATAAGGATCGGGAACATCGCGATCGCCATGTTCGGTGGCAAATTCGCACATCATACGAACCTTAGAACGAAACTTCCCCTCGCGATCGAGAGCGAGGATATCGCGATAATTCTCCCCATCCATCGCCACAATTAGATCGAATCGTTCAAAATCGTCAACAATAAACTGTCGTGCCTCCCCCTTCAGTAGAATGTCGCGCTGCTTCGCCGCAGCCTGCATTCGTCGGTCGGGCGGCGAACCGATATGATAGCTCGATGTCCCCGCCGAGTCGCAAACAATGCGATCGCTTAACGCCGCGCCATCGATCAGATGATTCATAATATTTTCCGCCGAAGGAGAACGGCAAATATTTCCCAAACAGACAAACAGAATTTTGTAAGGCATTTATCAGTTTCCCGTCAATTGCGTGTTATGGTTTTTAGCATTAACCCCTCCAAACCATCACAAGTTGTACGGTTGGCGGCAATGTGTTTGCAACGCGCGAAATAGCTCCTCTTATCCAAAAAGACTATGACAAGCGCCATTAGCGGGGGACAATCTACATCGCACCCGCTCGAGGCTGGGTCGTATCTACCCCACTTCTCTTGCAGCATAACCTTGCACCACCAACATTGAGGAAAGTTTTTGATGTTTAAACGCCGTAGCTATTTTAAATCGAAATCTCCCTACCGCAGCTCGTACTTCAGCAAGCGCAAGAAACGAAATGCACCCCCTCTAGGCGCAATCCTCCTTTCGCTTCCTCTGATTTTAATTTTCCTAGAAATTTTGGCGCGCGTGGCGCTGGGAATATCGGGAGAGGGTGGAGGATTAGCAAGCAATCGAGGAGAACCGGCGATTGTTACGGCCTATCGCCTCAAATTTCTCTCGCGCGATCGCCAACCCTTAACCGGATTAGGCGATGGCGGCGAACTGGCAGCCTATCGCAATCTCTCAGTCGGCTACAAACTTGCCCCCAGTCAAAAACATCCGTACTGGCAAATTAACGAACAAGGATTTCGCGACGAGGAACCCGTTCCCCTAGCCAAACCCAACGGCGAAGTTCGGGTTTTTGTCTTGGGAAACTCTGTCGCCTTTGGAGCGGGCAGTCTCAGCAACGAGGCAACAATTTCCTCGAAACTGGAAACCCGCTTGCAGCAACGCATTGCTCAACAGCAAGGAAGTCCGCAAAAATATCGACCCGACACCCTCAGTTTCTACAAGCCAGAACGGGACAAAAGCCTCGCCCTTCCGCCCAAAATTCGTCCCGGTACCTATCGCGCCATTGATGCGGCTGTTCCGGGCTATACCTCTGGCAATCACCTCGCTCAGCTAGCCTTAGAAATTTTACCCTATCAACCCGACGCGATCGTGGTTTTGGGCGGTTATACCGACTTGATGCTTCCAGCCGACAAAACAGCGACAACGATACCCAAACTCGAACGCTTTTTAAGCGATCCTTCCAGACATTATTGGGCAAGTTTGAGCCAATCGGCTCGGCAATGGGCGGCTAATTTAGCGCTGAGTCGAATGGTTGGTTCTTGGACGAGCGAATCTCAGGCTTCTTTGGAAGCGAGGACGCTGGGAATTTGGGATGAAGATAAACCCCTCGCTCAACATTTAGCCGCCGACGATGAAGAGTTGGAACGTCGCATTCAACGCTATCGCGAAAACTACAAGCAGTTGATTCAACTGTGCGCGGGTGCTGGAATTCCTCTCGTTCTTGCCTTGCAGCCGGAAATTACCGGACGTTCTGCTGAAGTGATGGTAGAGCAGGAGAAGGAAATCGTGGAACAGTTGGGTCAAGACTATCAGCAGCGCGTCCAAACGGGTTATGAGAAACTCGCGCGCGCTCACGACCAACTCAAGAAAGCGTATCCCAATAATGTCTATATCTACAATTTTTATAGACTGTATGAGAAAACTCCCGATCGCGTTTTTGAAGACCCCATTCATTTGACCGAAGCAGCCAATGAGGAGTTAGCCAAGCGCCTGTACGATGGTCTGACGAGCGTTCCCAAAATGCAGGTGATTCCGAAAAATGCTGTTGTTAAATGACGGGTTACTAATTACTGATTACTGATTACTGATTACTGATTACTGATTACTGATTACTGATTACTGGTAACATGATTGCTGCTCGCCACTTCTGGGAAACCGACGACAGCCAACAGAGCGAGCCAATCTGCTTGGATTTGCGGGTCATCTGGGTTTTCTTCCTTGGCTTGATATAGGAGGTTTAGGGCATCGTACCAAGCCCCTGCTTCGGCATAGATTCGAGCGCGATCGCGATCGCTGGTTGCAGCAGCAAGTTGGTCTTCCAGCCTTGTTTCCATCGGCACGCGCTCGATCCAAGTCGAGTAGAACGGATTGGCAGAGGGTCGCCGCTCGTTACAAATCAAGCTCACCGTCCAAGCATAGGGCTGACCGGGAACTAATTCGGGCAGATCGGCGGGCAGTTGAACCTTGACAATTCCCCCTTCAGATGCTTTGACCTGGGTTTCGTAAAGCGGTTCGATTGCGTCGGGGTGCGTTATTGCGAACTTAATAGGCTCTGAAACCGGCTGCGAGACTTGCCAGAAAAATGCCGGACGCGCCGATACCGTTTGACCTACCACTTCTTTGGAAGGAATGAGAAGCGTGACTTCGGAGAGGTCTCCTTGGGCGCATCCCCTAGCTCCAGAACCTTGGCTGCGTCTCGGTTTGGAATCGACCGGCAGCGCAAAGAGAGATTTTTCCGTAGCAGTCTCCGCCGGACGAGCAAAGGCGGCTCGAGTCAGGAGTTTTGGCGTTGGGGATTGTGCTATATTGAACAATCGATTGGGTATAGGAGCGAACTGCACGAAGAGAAGCGTGCAAGTTGCAGTAGTTAAAGTGAAAGGGTGGGGACGAATCATAAGCTATCTCGTACTTTGTTATCGGGATTTTTCGTGAATTCCTAGTTTCAGCAATCCGGCGATGTACCCACTTAGCAAAGGCGAGCAAGCGAGCTTTCTTCCTCGCACAAAAATGGGAAAAATGGGAAGGAGTTCCTTCGTTCTGACGATCGCAATCCCCGCATTTCTGGACGGCTTGGGCGAGACCCGCTTCCTTTAACCCAGTACTGCCGTCGGTTCGGGTTCGCGATCGCGATCGCGTGCTGCTGTCAAGGCTTCTTCGAGTTCCAGTTTCATCGGTACGCGCTCGACCCAACTGAAGTCGAAACAATGCCTGCTTGGTGTTGCAGCTCGAACAGGACAAACCCCATCTAACATTTCATCCTATCTCAATTCCGGGAAAGCGGCAGACATCTGTAGACCCAAATTCTGACTTCGGGAACCTCGCTTCGGGTTTCACCTAGAAATCTCCAAAGACATCTCCAACCATTGAGCTGTAACCCTGACGATACTTGTGTCTGATTTGGGGGGAGGTTGAAGATGTCTAATGGCAAGGGCGCAGCATCGAGTTATCCCATTATTTCTGAGCGACTTCTGCTAAGCCCACTTCGACGAGTAAGGCATTTAAATCGGCTCGAATACTGGGGTCGTCGGGATTTTCCATTTGCGCATCGTAGAGGGTGTCTAGGGCATCGTACCAAACACCGGCTTCCATATAAATCCGGGCGCGATCGCGAGCATCGGCGACCTCAGCTAGTTCCTCTTCTAACGCCGGAGTCATGGGAACGAACTCGATCCAGCTAAAGTAGAAAGGATTCGCCGAAGGTCGCTTTTCGTTACAGAGCAGCGTTACCGACCACATATAAATCTCATCATTGCTCAGTTCGGGGCTATCGACTGGCAATTCAAGTTCGATGGTTCCCGCTTCTGGAACCTCAATTTGGGTTTCGTAGACGGGCTCGATTCCGCCCGGTTGAGAGAGGGTAAATTTAATCGGCACCGGGACTGACTTAGACAAATGTAAGAACACGCTGGGATGACTCGATACCGTTTGTCCGGCGACTTCTTCTGAGGGAATTAAAAGGGTCACTTCAGCCAAATCCCCTTGTTCGCACCCTCTCGACCCAGAACCTTGGCTGCGTCTCGGTTTAGAATCAACCGGCAGCGCAAAGAGGGATTTAGTATTACTGGCTGAATTAGCAACAGCAGCCGGAGTTGCCCTGGAGTTTCCAGCCTGGGCGATCGCATTTCTGGAAGGATTGACCCACGGCACCAGTTGTACCAATAAAAGCGAACTCGTGCTGGCGATAATAGCTGTTAAACGTTTGGAAGGTTTCATAATGGACTATCTGGGAGTTAAGTGTTTCTAAGAGCGTATTTTTGACCGACAGTATTTTAAGCCTTTTAGTGAGGGCAGCCCCGGCAATCTTACTTACTTTCAATTATAGATTTTTGGGAGCGAAATCGCAAAACTTGATAAATTTGAGTCGGCTGTCCTCTGCCTTTAAGAGAAACATTGGCAATAAATTGAGTGGGAAATCGATCCTTGATGTATTGATAGGTTTCTTCATTAATTAAAATCCGACAAATGCCGTCCCCGAGGGTTTTATCGTAGCTTTCTAAACGAGCCGCAATATTGACGCTATCGCCGAGGGTGGTGTAGTCGATTCGCTTCGCGCTTCCAAGGCTGCCGGCGATAACTTCTCCAGTAGCAATGCCGATGCGCATCGCGGTTTGGGGGCGATCGCTGACTTTCCAGATTTGATTGAGGTGTTCGAGGGTCTCGGCCATTGCCAGGGCGCAACTGACGGCGGCGATCGCGTCGAGGGCGATTTCGTCTCGAGCGGTGCGGGGAATGGGAACGCCAAACACCGCCATCACTGCGTCGCCAATAAATTTATCGACGACACCGCCGTGCTGCAACACCTGTTCTGCCATCGCTTCCATGTATTCATTGAGCCAAGAGAGGAGGGTTTCGGCGTTGATGGTGGTGCTAACGGTGCTGAAGCCTTGGAGATCGCTAAAGAGGACGGTGGCGATGGATTTGCGTCCCGGAAGTCGTCCCCCTTCGAGGAGTTGCTCGCGATCGCGCCAAATGGCTTCGGCAATTTGCGGCGTGACGTGGCGGGCGAATAGATTCATGACGGTTTCTCGGTCTTGATGTTCGACGCGGGCAATATAGGCGATGGTTACTCCCGTCGCGCCGTACAGCGCCACCAGAGGTGCAATGACGGGAAGCCACCAGTTTCCCAGACTCAACGCTAGATAGCTTCCTCCAACCCCCCCGAAACCGACCCCAACCAAACTCAAGAGCGTCCAACGCGAGAGGAGATGCTTAGCGCTTCCTCCTGTTCGGGTTCGCCAGCATAATATTGTCCCCACGCCTGACCCCAGGATAATCATCAGCCACTCAACCGACTCGGGCGGCGTTTTGATGAGAGGACGGTTATCGAGAGCTAAGGCGATGAGTTGGCTGGTAAGGTTGGCTTGAATTTCAACGCCAGACATTCGTTCTGGGGTGGTAATGCTATTGCCGCTGTAGGGGGTGTAGAACCAGTCGTTGAGGCTCATGGCTGTTGCGCCGATTAAGACGACGCGATCGCGCATTAAGTTTGGGGAAATTTTTCCTTGCAAGACTGCGCTCATCGACACGGTGGTAAAACTCCCCGCCGGTCCGCGATAGTTCAACAGGACTTGGTAGCCGCCATCATCGACGTTTGCATAGCCGCCATCGCTGCTTCTGAAGCGGTGGAGTTGACCCCGACCGATTTGAAGCACTTCGGGATTTTGGGTGGGTTGAACGTTGATTTGATGCGTTTCTAAGTAAAGTCCGGCTAGTGTAGCTCCCAAGGATGTGGCGATGCTGTTGTTATGGGGTAGGGAAATAATACCGCGACGCAACTTACCATCGGGATCGATGACGATGTTATTGAAGCTCACCTGACCTTTTTCTGCGAGTGCTGGAGGAGGAGCGACGGCAAACTCTGCGTTGTCCTCGTCAATGAGTTCGATGCCGATTAAATTGGGCGTGTTGTTAAAGATTTTAAGTAAAGCTGGGTAGCCCGGTTCGACGGGCAAATCGCGGTATAAGTCTAATCCGATCGCGGTCGGGTTTTGAGCTTTGATTTTGAGGAGCAACTGTGCGAGAATTTTGTCTGAAATCGGCCAGCGGCCGACTTTTCTCAGGTCTGTTTCTGTTATTCCTACGATAATAATCCGCTCGTCGCGTTTTTCTATCGAGCGCCAGCGTAAATACTGGTCGAAGGTGGCTAATTCCCAAAATTGTAAGCCACCCAGTAGTTTAAGCGCGATCGTTAAACCCGCTACAACGGTCGCGATTGTCCAAATTCCTCGCCAATCCCAAAGTTTTTGCTTAAGTATTAACAGCATGATAATAGTCGAAAACGGTTAGCAATTCCCGCATTAATACTTCCTGGTTGTCACTTGACCAACGCCAACAGACCCCTAAGCGCGAGAGGTCAACAAACTAAGCTTTCAAGTGTATTGGGTTGTACGAAGTGGGATAAATTGAATTGTTATTATTCTCCCTAGCGATCGCGCTTCAGCCCGGAATAGCGTCAGAAAACTTGACAAACCTCTTTTGCTATTCTCAACAAAGGCTGTTCGGCAGGCGCGAATTGGAGCCTTAAACTTGCCCAAAAGCAGAAGGAAGAAGGCACCCAGTAAGACCGTTTCCAAGTGTTGGCTGCACACGGAGAGGGGGAGATGGGGGGATGGGGGGATGGGGAGAAACCGGAAATGCTTTTTATGATGGGCGACGAGTGCGGATTTTATATAACCGAGTTTAACGAAAGTGAGGTCTAGCGATTTCAAACTAATTCTTCCGGCGATCGCGTAAAGTCTTATTCCTGAATAATCGGCTTAGACTGATAGCATTTTCATTGAAAACAAGAAGCAACTTGCAATTTAAGTATCTGGACATAATTAATTACTCAATATTGAAGGAGGTGGGCAAGGCGTAGAATTATCTGCTGTGCTGGATTTCCTTTAATTAAGTCACCTTGCCAAGCTACTACCCTTTATTTTTGTCCAGGTTCTTACTTCCTTTTTTTCAGCCGTTAGCTGGCTGGAGACATATTTTTCCTCGAACTAACGAGGGCTTACTGCACAAAGCTAAAACCCTATGAATCAATGCGCGAAGCGGTGTATTAGGGTTGGTTAAAAATTAAAAATTAAAAATTAAAAATTAAATACAATTCCCCCCTGCTCCCCGGTGCTCCCTCTGCTCCCCCTGCTCCCCGGTGCTCCCCGGTGCTCCCCGGTGCTCATCACAACACTTATTCAGCAAGCCCTAACTAATAGTAGAAAGCTATGGACTTTGATGTTGCTCGCCCTCGGATTCAGAGTAGCAAATTTCCGCTCCAGCCTGAGCGATTTCCTGAATTTGAGCATCCGTTCCCAAAACCAGTCGTCCGTCGGCTGTCGCAACCAATCCCCCAGCTTCAATAACCGGATCGCCTAACTTCCAGGCTCTATCGGCTGTTATCTCGCGATCCGCCGCAGCAACAGCCGAGCCCTCCCCCCCCAATCCTCGAACAGCAGTCACATCGTACTGACCTCGGATTGAATCGTAAGGATTGTAGGGAATACCGCCCGTTCCCGTAATATAAAATGTACCGCGCTGGGCATTGCGACGGGCGATGCAAGAGTTAGAAATTGCTGTTTCCGTATCGATAAAGTTGCTCGCTAGCTGTTGTAAGGAATTTTGGAGGAAGGTAAAGTCGGGGAAGTCAACCGAACCGCCAATCCCTCCAGCAGAAGAGGCAGAAATATCCACCCGACCGTTGCCTCGAAACCTCTGAAAATCTCCCGGATTGCGCCCAACTGCAAAAGCCTTACTATTAGAGAATAGGTCAGCTAAAAAGACGACGGAATTAATTAAAATATTGCCTCCGTCTCCTCGAAAAGCATTGGCTAGGATATCGCTATCTTGAAGCGCGATAAAGGTGGGAGAGATAATCGCGATATTGCCGCCACCTCCCGTGCCATCGAAGACGCTGGTACTAATCAGGCTGCTTTGGGTGAGGAAGGTATTATCAGTTCGGATGACAATATCGCCTCCCCCCGATTGTGCGGAGGTTGCCGTAATTTCGCCGCCGCGACTGAAGAAATTTGAGTTTATATCAATATTAATATTTCCCGCTCTGCCGCTTCCTTCTGAATTTGAGGTGATTTGAGCGCGATTCAGGTCGAGCTCGCCGGTGCTGAGTTGAATGCCCCGACTGTCTCCCGTAGCAGTAGATGCCACCGTACTGGAAATACGGCTATTCGAGAGTGTGGCTCGCTGGCTGGCCAAGATAGAGATGAAACCGGCATCGCCGTCTCCAGCCGTACTCCCGGAAATTTCTGCACCATTGGTCAAATTGAGGAGGGGGGTATCGATGGCAATATTGCCGCCATTGCCGACTGCACCGAATTCCACTGCGCTTCTGATGGAACTGGCATCGAGGGTGACGCGATCGCTAGCGCTGATATTGGCGTTCCCCGCATCGCCTTGTCCCCGCGTACTCGCCGACAGCAACGCATTATTGTCCAGGGAAAGCTGTTGCGTATTTAAGTTAATATTTCCACCCCGACCGACTCCTCCGGCATCCACTGCCGACGAGATGCTACTGTTATTGAGGGTAATGCGGTCTCGAACAGCGGCTGTGACGTTACCTGCATTTCCCGTTCCTTCGGTAGAGGAAGATAACTGCGCCCCGTTGTTCAGCAAGAGGAGGGGAGTCTGAATGGTGACATTACCCCCTCGCCCTATAGCACCAGCACGAACCGAACTCCGCGCAATACTGCTGTTAAAGTCCGCCCGTTCGCTCGCTGCAATGTTAACGCTGCCCGCATCTCCTTGACCGCGCGTACTGGCAGAGAGGAAGGCATTGTTGGCGAGCGAAAGCGATCGCGTTGAAATTTCGACGTTACCGCCTTTTCCTACTCCTGTCGCTCCTACTGCTGAAGAAGCGCTACTGTTATTGAAAGTAAGCGTATCGATCTCGCTTAATTTGACATTGCCTGCATTCCCCCTGCCGAAGGTACTCGAGGAGACGGAGGAGTTGTTGATTAAAGAGAGAAGTCGCGCGCGAATTTCCACATTTTTACCGTTGCCAATTCCCCCTGCATTCACAGCAGAAGAAGCCGCGCTGCCCTCTAAGGTCACGCGATCGCCGTTGAGGTTCACGTTGCCTGCATTGCCCATCCCTGCTGTACTTGACGAGGCTTGGGAGTTATTTCCCAGCCTGACTTCTGGGGCGTTTAGGGTCACATTCCCTCCCTCGCCTACTCCAGTCTCTTCCACTGCCGAAGAAGCGCTACTGCTCTCGAAATCGAGCCGCTCGCTGGCGCTTAAGTTCACATTGCCCGCATTGCCGACTCCTGCTGTACTCGAAGTGGCTCTAGCGTTATTGGTCAAAGAGACAATGCGACCTGAAATATTGACATCTCGACCGTTGCCCCGACCGCCTTGCTCCACTGCCGAAGCTGCCGTACTGTTGTCTAAGGTGACGCGATCGCCGTTGAGATTCACGTTGCCTGCATTGCCGACTCCTGCTGTACTTGACGAGGCTTGGGAGTTATTTCCCAGCCTGACTTCTGGGGCGTTTAGGGTCACATTCCCTCCCTCGCCTACTCCAGTCTCTTCCACTGCCGAAGAAGCGCTACTGCTCTCGAAATCGAGCCGCTCGCTGGCGCTTAAGTTCACATTGCCCGCATTGCCGACTCCTGCTGTACTCGAAGTGGCTCTAGCGTTATTGGTCAAAGAGACAATGCGACCTGAAATATTGACATCTCGACCGTTGCCCCGACCGCCTTGCTCCACTGCCGAAGCTGCCGTACTGTTGTCTAAGGTGACGCGATCGCCGTTGAGATTCACGTTGCCTGCATTGCCGACTCCTGCTGTACTTGATGAAGCCAGCGACCCATTGTTGAGCGTTATAGAAGGGGCTGTTACCGTAATATCGCCTCCTGTCCCTTTTCCGGTACCTTCAACTTCAGAAGAGGCAGCGCTATTGTTTAGCGCGAGGTGTCCCGTTGCTGTTAAGTTGACATTTCCCGCGTCTCCCGTTCCGGCTGTACTGGAGGTGGCGGTTGAGTTGTTGTTTAACGCAATGACGGGAGCTTCTAGCGTAACGTTGCCTCCCGTGCCGTTGCCAGTCCTCCCGACTTCGGAGGAGGCGGTACTGTTGTTTAAGTCTATTTGTTGGCTGGCTAGGAAATTGACGTTTCCCGCATTGCCTGTGCCGAAGGTACTCGAGGAGACTTCTGAGTTATTGCTCACAGAAATATTGCGGGCGTCGATATTGACGTTTTGACCGTTGCCGTTGCCTCCGATGTTAACGGCTGAGGTGGCTGTACTATTGTCGAGGTTGACTGTATCGCCTAGTAAGGTTACGTTTCCCGCATCTCCCGTTCCGGCTGTACTCGAAGTTGCTTGGGAGTTATTGCCGAGTTCGAGTTCCGGCGCGTCGAGGGTCACGTTCCCTCCCCGACCCACTCCATCGTCTTCCACCGCAGAGGAGGCGATACTATTATTCAGGCTGAGTTCTTCGGTTGCGGTGAGGTTGACGT